>JAVVPH010000006.1:0-21463 GCA_036655835.1 Oscillibacter sp. | reverse complement strand
CACAAGAAAAAGCCCTTTGCAATGCAGTGCATTGCAAAGGGCTTTTTTGCGAAGAAAGGTGCTTACTTCACCAGTTCGATGATTGCGGTTTCCGCTGCGTCGCCACGACGGACGCCGCTGCGGATGATGCGGGTATAGCCGCCATTGCGCTCCGTATAGGTGGGAGCGATTTCCTTGAACAGCTTTTTGCACACATCCTCACGGGTGATGAAGCTCATGGCACGCCGATAGGCGGCCAAGTCGCTCTTCTTGCCGAGCGTAATCATCTTCTCGGCCAGCGGTTTAATTTCCTTGGCGCGGGTAACGGTGGTTTCCATCGTACCATAGTCCAGGAAATCGGTGACCTGCTGACGCAGCATCGCCATGCGCTGGTCGGTAGTTTTACCGAGCTTACGAGTTCCGGGCATTTCGGTTTTCCTCCTTGTAAGGATTTTGGTCAGCCGGGGAAGCCCCCGCCGGCCTGAAATTAGTTATTGTCTTCGGTGGCCAGGGCCAAGCCCATCATCGCCAGCTTGTTAATGACCTCTTCTAGGGACTTGCGGCCCAGGTTACGGACCTTCATCATCTCGTCCTCGGTCTTGGAAATCAAGTCCTCGACGGTGTTGATGTTGGCGCGCTTGAGGCAGTTAAAGCTGCGGACGCTGAGATCCAGTTCCTCGATGGTCATTTCCAGCACCTTATCCCGCTGGGCCTCGGCCTTCTCCACCACGGTGGGCTTGCTGCCCACGTTTTCAGAGAGGTCGGTGAACAGCGTGAAATGGTCGCACAGAATCTTCGCGCCCAGGGACACAGCGTCCCGTGCGGAGATAGAGCCGTCGGTCCACACTTCCAGCGTCAACTTGTCGAAGTCGCTGGAGGCGCCCACGCGGGTCGGTTCTACGGTGTAGTTGACCTTATAGACCGGCGTGTAGATGGAGTCGACCGCGATGGTGCCGATGATATTTTGCTGAGGTTTATTCCGATCGGCAGGCACATAGCCGCGGCCATGGGACAGGGTGATTTCCATGTTGAGTGTCGCACCGTTGTCCAGAGTAGCCAGGTGCATATCCGGGTTGAGCACCTCGACTTCGCCGTCCGACTTAATGTCGCCGGCAGTGACTTCGCAGGGGCCAACCGCTTCGATATAGACCGTTTTCATCGTCTCGCTGTGCAGCTTCGTCAAAAGCCCCTTCACGTTCAAGACGATCTCCGTCACATCTTCCTTCACACCGGGAACGGTGGAAAACTCGTGCTGGACACCGGCGATCTTAATGCTGACCGGGGCGGTGCCGGGCAAAGAGGAAAGCATAATGCGGCGGAGCGCATTGCCCAACGTGGTGCCATAGCCGCGCTCCAGAGGCTCCACTACGTACTTGCCGTAGGTGGCGTCGCCGGGCGTTTCATTACACTCGATCTGGGGCTTTTCAATTTCAATCATGCAGTTACCCTCCTTCATCTTCTCATTACGGCGATGCAACGCTGCACGCCGCCAACAGTTCGTACCATTCTCGAGGGTTTCCTCCGATTACTTGGAGTACAACTCGACGATGAGGTGCTCTTGAATGGGAAGATCGATGTCCTCACGGGCGGGTTCTGCAATGACTTTCGCCACATGGTTTTTGTCAATTTCCAGCCACTTGGGAATCACCCGGGAAGCGTTGGCTTCCAGGCTGCCCTTGAACTTATCGCTGGTACGAGAGCCGTCCTTGAGCTCAATGACATCGCCGGGCTTCACCAGGTAAGAGGGAATGTCTACCTTCTTGCCGTTGATGGTGAAGTGACCGTGGCCGACCAACTGGCGGGCCTCGGCACGGCTCATCGCAAAGCCCAGACGATACGCCACGTTATCCAACCGGCTCTCCAACAGGGACAGCAGGTTTTCGCCGGTTATGCCGGCCTTTGCGTTGGCGATTTCAAAATAAGAACGGAACTGGCTCTCCAGCACGCCGTAGTACCGCTTTGCCTTCTGCTTTTCACGCAGCTGCAGGCCGTACTCCGACATTTTTTTGTTTCTTGCATTGCCATGCATGCCGGGGGCGTACGCGCGACGCTCCACAGAGCATTTATCCGTATAGCAGCGGTCGCCCTTCAGGAAAAGCTTCTGGCCCTCTCTGCGGCAAAGGCGGCAAACTGCACCGGTATATCTTGCCATATTGCTTGTTACCTCCTCTTTCGATTAGACGCGACGCCGCTTGGGGGGACGGCAGCCATTGTGGGGGATCGGGGTGACGTCTTTAATCATTGTCACTTCCAGACCCACTGCCTGCAAAGCCCGAATAGCGGCCTCACGGCCCTGGCCAGGGCCCTTGACAAAGACCTCGACGGTCTTCAAGCCATGCTCCATGGCAGCCTTGGCAGCGGTTTCAGCCGCAGTCTGGGCCGCAAAGGGAGTGGACTTCTTGCTTCCGCGGAAACCAAGTCCGCCGGAGGAAGCCCAGGAGAGCGCGTTACCAGCGGTATCGGTAACGGTCACCATGGTGTTGTTGAAAGAAGAACGGATGTGGACTTGACCACGTTCAATGTTCTTCTTTTCGCGGCGACGGCGAACGACTTTCTTGCCGCCGGTTGCTTTAGCTGTTGCCATATCTGTTCTCCCTCCTTACTTCTTCTTGTTGGCAATGGTCTTCTTGGGACCCTTGCGTGTTCTTGCGTTGGTTTTGCTGCGCTGACCGCGGACGGGCAGGCCCTTACGATGACGCATGCCGCGATAGCAGCCGATCTCGTTCAAGCGCTTAATGTCCAATGCGGTCTGGCGGCGGAGATCACCCTCGGTGGTGTAGGTCTCGACGCCATCACGGAGCTTTTGCTCGTCGGCGTCTGTCAGATCCTTCACGCGGGTGTCGGGGTTGATGCCTGTTTGCGCCATAATGTCCTTGGCGCTCTTTCTGCCAATGCCGTAGATATAGGTGAGAGCAATCTCAATACGCTTATCCTTCGGCAGGTCAATACCGGCAATACGTGCCATACTTTTAAAGCACCTCCAATTAAATCTTAGCCCTGTCTCTGCTTATGTTTCGGATTCTCGCAAATAACCATGACTCGGCCTTTGCGCCGAATAACCTTACATTTTTCGCACATGGGCTTCACGGACGGTCTTACTTTCATAGTTTTTAACCATTCCTTTCAGCGGTTGGTGTTCTTTCAGCTCGCCTGGCTTATTTACTGCGCCAGGTGATCCGGCCACGGGTCAAGTCGTACGGGGACATTTCCACCGTAACCTTGTCGCCGGGCAGAATCCTGATGAAATTCATTCTTAGCTTCCCGGAAATATGCGCCAAAATTGTGTGTCCATTTCCAATGTTTACCTGGAACGTTGTGTTGGGCAGGGACTCAAGGACTACGCCCTCCACTTCAATCATGTCGGATTTTGCCAAACGTTATCCCTCCTGGTCCGGATTAACTTCCTCGCGGTAGACCGCGAGGGCTTTGCGAAGTTCACTGTTTGTGATTTTGTCTTCGCTTTTGATTTTTTCTGAAAGCCGGGTATCCTCCGCAGCCACAAAGAGCACATGCTTGCGTTTTTTGCGCTTGGGGGACTCCACTTTCCTGGATTTTCCGTCTGCCAGCAACAGGAACTCACCCTGCGTCGCAAGAACGACGAAAAGCTTGCCCCGGTCTCTGCCGGCATCGGATTGCACAATATTCGATTTTGCAATATCCATACGCTTCCTCGTCAAATGGCAGGAGCCGTCAAAATTTCGGGCTCGCCATCGGTAATCAGAATCGTATTCTCATAGTGTCCCGCCCACTGGCCGTCCAGAGTCTTGACGGTCCAGCCGTCGCTCATCTGTTGGATGGCGGCGGAGCCGGCGTTCACCATGGGTTCGATTGCAAGGGTCATGCCGCGAAGCAGCCGCGGTCCCCGGCCGGTTTGCCCGTAATTGGGAATCTCCGGCGGTTCATGCATCTGGGCGCCGACACCGTGGCCGACGTATTCCCGGACGATGGAGTAGCCGTGGCTTTCCACGTAGGATTGAATCGCTGCTGAAATGTCTTGCAGGCGGTGTCCTTCCTTTGCGAACTTGATTCCCTCAAAAAAGCTCTGCCTCGTCACATCGATGAGGTTTTGCGCCTCCGGGGAAATGCTGCCGCAGGGGAAGGTTGCCGCGCAGTCGCCGTGAAATCCTCCGATGTACGCTCCCACGTCCACGCTGACGATGTCGCCCTCCACAAGGACCCGATTCCCGGGGATGCCGTGGATGATTTCATCGTTGACGCTGACACAGGCGCTGGCCGGATAGCCGTTGTAATGCAGGAAGGACGGAACTGCGCCGTTTTTGCGGATAAAGTGCTCAACCGCGCGATCGATCTCTCGGGTTGTTACGCCGGGTCTTACCATTTCCCCTGCCAAGGCACGGGCAGCCGCGGTAATTTTTCCGGCTCGGCGCATCAGTTCGATCTCGTGGGGGGATTTGAGTGTAATCATCCACTCATCTCCCCAGCACGTGTAGGATGGCCTGAGAGGTTGCAGCCACCGTGGGCTGATTCTCCACAGACCGTAAAACGCCCCGCTCGCCGTAAAATGCTTTGAGCGGTTCGGTCTCCTTGTGATAGACCGTGAGACGTGCTTTGACCGTCTCCGGTTCATCGTCGTGACGCTGGATCAATTTGCCGCCGCACTTGTCGCACACGCCGGGAACCTGAGAGGGGGCAGCTACCAAATGGTAGCTGGCTCCACACTGCTCGCAGACGCGGCGACCGACCATGCGATCCACAATCGTCTCATCCGAGACTTCAATGGACAGTACGTCGTCAAACACAACCCCGGCCTTCTCCAAAGCCTCGGCCTGGGCAATCGTGCGAGGCACGCCGTCCAGAATGAAGCCGTTTTTACAATCGTCCTCTTCCAGCCGCTCCGTGATGATGCCAATGATGACCTCATCGGGAACCAGCTTGCCCGCGTTCATAAAGGACTGGGCCTTCAGGCCGGTGGGTGTCCCTTTTTTCACAGCGGCGCGCAGAATATTGCCGGTGGAGATGGTGGGGATGCTCAGCTCTTTACACAGGACTTCGGCCTGTGTTCCTTTTCCGGCGCCCGGGGCGCCCAGAAGGATCAGTTTCATCAGAAAACGCCTTCTCTCTTATTCAAGGAAGCCCTTATACTGACGCATCAGCATTTGGGACTCCAACGCACGCACCGTTTCCAGTGCCACGCCCACGACGATGATAACGGAGGTTCCGCCAATCGCCAGGCCTGCGTTGTTAATGACCTTGCCGATAATCAAGGGGCAGATTGCCACAATACCCAGATAGATGGCACCAAACAGGGTAATCTTATTGAGAACCTTGCGGATGAAATCCGTGGTGGGCTTGCCGGGCCGGAAGCCCGGAATAAAACCGCCCTGCTTTTTCAGGTTGTTGGCAATTTCAATGGGGTTGAACTGGATGCTGGAATAGAAGTAGCTAAAGCCGATAATCATGATGAAATAAACCACCATATAGAGCATCGACTTGGTATCAATGGCGTCGTAGATGCTGCGGGCCACACCGCTTCCCACTGCGGGGATACCGATGAAGGTCCAAACGGTGATGGGCAGAGACGCGATGCTCTGGGCAAAGATGATGGGCAGAACGCCGGACATATTCACCTTCATGGGCAGATGCGTGCTCTGGCCGCCGTACATTTTCCGGCCCACCTGACGCTTGGCGTACTGGACGGGGATTCTGCGTTCCGCGTCATTGATAAAGACGATGAACACAATCAGAGCCAGCATACCGATAACCAGGAGGATCAGCCACATCCACGCCAGGTTCGCGCCGCTGGTCAAATACTGGATACCAGCGGAGAGCATGGTGGGGATACGGGACAAAATGCCCGCGAAGAGGATGATGGAAATACCGTTGCCGATACCAAATTCTGTGACCTGCTCGCCCATCCACATCACGAAGGAGGAACCGGCGATGAAGGACACGATGATGACCAGCGCGGGCCAGATGCCGGTGGCGCCGGCATCCAGGAGATTGTAGTTCTTCATCATCATATAGTAGCCGAAGGCCTGCAAAATTGCAATGCCAACGGTGGTGTAGCGGGTGATGGACTGGATTTTCTTCCGGCCCTCTTCGCCGCCGTCCTTTGCCAGCCGCTCCAACGCGGGAATGGCAATGGTGAGCAATTGAATGATGATGGAGCTGTTGATATAGGGTTGAATGCTCAGCGCAAACACGGTGGCCTGGGCAAACGCGCCGCCGGACATCACGTTGTACAGACCCAAAATGGTGGTACCCATCAGCTCCAACTGTGCTTCCAGGGCCTGCACGTTCACACCGGGGACTGTAATTGCGTTACCGATGCGGAAAATAAGCAGAATGAGAAGGGTGAAGATGATCTTTTTCCGCAGCTCGGGGATATCCCATGCCTTGCGAATTGTCTGGATCACGTTACTTCACCTCTGCCTTCCCGCCGGCTGCCTCGATTGCCTCCTTAGCAGACGCGGAAAAGGCAGAAGCCTGGACGGTCACCTTCTTCGTCACCTTGCCGGTGCCGAGGACTTTATAACCGTACTCGCACTTGGAGAGAATGCCCTTTGCCAGCAGGGCCTCGGCAGTGACGGTTTCGCCATCTGCAAAGGTGCTCAGCGCGTTGAGGTTGATAATCTCCAGCGGCTTGGCGAAAATGTTGTTAAAGCCACGCTTGGGAACACGGCGGGCCAGAGGCATCTGGCCACCTTCAAAACCGATACGGGTTCTGCCGCCACTGCGGGCCTTCTGGCCCTTGTGGCCGCGGCCGGCGGTCTTGCCGTTGCCGGAACCGGCACCGCGCCCCTTGCGATAAGTGGAGCGGACGGAGCCCTCGGCGGGGGATAATTCACTCAGTTTCATTACTTGTTGCCTCCCTCTTCGGCGACCTGCAGCAAATAGCCAATCTTGGCCACCTTGCCGCGGGTCTGAGCGTTGTCGGGCTGCACGGTGAGGTCACCGATTTTACGCAGTCCCAGGGAATTGGCGGTAGCGACTTGCTTTTCCAGTCGACCATTCAGGCTCTTAACGAGCTTAATATTTAAGTTTGCCATATTCAGCGCCTCCTTAACCCAAGATCTCTTCGACGCTCTTACCGCGAATGCGGGCGACTTCCTCGGGACCGCGCATGGAGCGCAGGCCTTCAAAAGCAGCGGCGACGACATTGTGTGCGTTGTTAGAACGCAGGCACTTTGTACGAATGTCCTTGATTCCGGCTGCCTCGACAACGGCACGCACCGCGCCGCCGGCAATCACGCCGGTACCGGGAGCAGCGGGCTTTAAGAGCACGCGGCCCGCGCCGGCGATACCAATTGCCTCGTGGGGAATGGTGGTGCCGGACAAAGTGACGGTAATCAGGTTTTTCTTGGCATCCTCGATGCCCTTGCGAATCGCCTCGGGGACTTCAGCGGCTTTGCCCAGGCCATAGCCCACGCGGCCCTTGCCGTCACCCACCACGACCAGTGCGGCGAACTTAAAGATACGGCCACCCTTGACGGTCTTGGAAACACGGTTCAAGGAGACAACCTTCTCAACAAACTCGCTGGGTTCTCTTTCAAATCTAGGCATAATTGTTGTTTCTCCCTCCGATTAAAACTTCAGGCCGCCCTCGCGGGCACCCTCAGCAAGAGCCTGCACGCGACCGTGGTACAGGTAGCCGCCGCGGTCGAAGACCACGTTCTCGATACCCTTTGCCAAAGCGCGCTCAGCAATCAGCTTGCCAACAAGACTTGCGGCCGCGATGTTGCCGCCGTAAACCTCAATGGCCTTCTTCTCCACGGAGGAAGCGGCAACCAGCGTCACACCATTGACATCGTCAATAATCTGAGCGTAGATGTTCGCTTCGCTGCGGAACACGTCCAACCGCGGCATCTCAGGGGTGCCGGAGATTTTGGCGCGCACTCTTTTGTGGCGCTTGAGACGCTGCACATTCGAATTGTTTTTCTTAATCATTTCGGCACACCTCCTTACTTCTTAGCGCCGGTCTTACCAACCTTGCGACGGATGGTTTCATCGGCATATTTGATGCCCTTGCCCTTATAGGGCTCGGGAGGACGCTTCTCGCGGACTTCGGCAGCGAACTGACCGACAGCCTGCTTATCACATCCGCTGATAACAATTTTATTGGGAGCGGGGACATCCACAGTGATGCCCTCAATCTCGGAAACGATCACCTGATGGGAGAAACCCAGGTTCATCACCAGAGTTTTGCCCTCCTTGGCGACACGGTAGCCAACGCCGTTGACTTCCAGGTTCTTCATGTAGCCCTCGGTGACGCCGACGACCATGTTGTCCAGCAGTGTGCGGGTCAAGCCATGCAGACTGCGGTGCAGCTTGTCATCGGAGGGACGATCCACGGTGATCGTGTTGCCGTCCTGTTTGATGATCATCTCGGGGCGCAGGCTGCGATGCAGCTCGCCCTTGGGTCCCTTCACGGTAACCACATTACCCTCGGCGATATTCACGGTGACGCCGGCGGGAACGGTAATGGGCATTCTGCCAATTCTAGACATTGTTCAAATACCCTCCTTACCAAACAAATGCCAGGACTTCGCCACCGACATGGAGCCCACGGGCTTTTTTGTCGGTCATGACGCCTCTGGATGTAGAGATGATGGCGATACCCAAGCCGCGCAGCACGCGGGGCAGTTCGTCTGCGCCCACATAGACGCGCAAGCCGGGCTTGGAAACGCGGCGCAGGCCGGTGATGACCTTCTCTTTGCCCGCGTTGTACTTCAAGGTAACATGGATGACGCCTTGGATACCGTCCTCCACCACCTGGAAGCTCTTGATATACCCTTCGTCCAGCAGAATCTGGGCAATGCCCTTTTTCATGTTGGAGGAGGGGATGTCAACGGTGTCGTGTTTTGCGCTGTTTGCGTTGCGAATGCGAGTGAGCATATCCGCAACTGGATCGGTGATATGCATGGTTGAATCCTCCTAATTTAGAGTTACGGTTCATTTAAACCGTTCCGGCAGCGAGGTATCATGGCCAATGGAGCAGTCCGCTGTTGCGTGGTGCCCAATTGGTCATGACCTTTCGCCATCCTATCGCCAGAGCCGAAGCTCTTGGTTTTGCGTCGGGGCAATCGCGGCTTTCTTAGAAAGAAGCCTTGCGAACGCCGGGGATCTCGCCCTTATAGGCCAGCTCGCGGAAGCAAATACGGCAAACGCCGTAGTCCCGCAGATAGGCATGGGGGCGGCCGCAGAGCTTGCAGCGGTTGTACTGCCGAGAAGAAAACTTCGCGGGAGCCTGCTGCTTGAGAATCATGGATTTCTTAGCCATTCGTTCTTCCTCCTTAGCGGGCGAAGGGAGCGCCGACCTGCTCCAGCAAGGCACGGGCTTCTTCATCGGTGTTTGCGGTGGTGCAGATGACCACGTCCATACCGCGGATCTTGTCGATTTTATCGTACTCGATCTCGGGGAAGATCAGTTGCTCCTTGATACCCAGAGCATAGTTGCCCCGGCCGTCAAAGGAGTTGGGGTTGACGCCCTGGAAGTCACGCACACGGGGCAGAGCCACGTTGAACAGACGATCCAGGAACTCCCACATCTTCGCACCCCGGAGGGTCACCTTGGCGCCAATGGGCATTTCCTCGCGCAGCTTGAAGTTGGCGACGGACTTGCGGGCCTTGGTGATGATGGGCTTTTGACCGGTGATTTTATTCAGGTCACCCACCACGTTCTCCAGGATTTTGGCGTTTTCACGAGCTTCGCCGCAACCAACGTTGATTACGACCTTCTCGATTCTGGGAATCTGCATGACGCTCTTATAGCTGAACTGCTTCATCAAAGCGGGAGCGACTTCAGCGGAATACTTGTCTTTTAATCTCGGCATATTCGTCTACTCCCCTTTCTTACAGTGCGGCGCCGCAGTGCTTGCACACGCGGGTTTTTTTACCGTCTTCAATTTTGTGGGCAATCCGTGTGCCCTTGTTGCACTTCGGGCAAACGACCTGCACCTTGCAGGAGGCGATGGCCGCCTCACGCTTGACGATGCCGCCGGTTTCACCCTGCTTGCGGGGCTTGACGTGGCAGGTAACCATGTTGATTCCCTCAACCACGACCTTCAAAGTGCCGGGAACCGTGCCCAGAACCTTGCCCTGCTTACCTTTGTCCTTACCGGACAGGACGATTACAGTGTCGTCCTTTTTGATATTCATAGACATTTCGGCACCCTCCTCAAATCACTTCGGGAGCGAGGGACAGGATTTTCATGTAATCCTTATCGCGCAGCTCTCTTGCCACCGGCCCAAAGATACGGGTACCCTTGGGGTTCTTGTCGTCTTTAATCAGAACGGCCGCGTTGTCGTCGAAGCGGACATAGGTGCCGTCGGTACGACGGACGCCCTTGGCGCTGCGGACGATGACGGCCTTAACGACCTCGCCCTTCTTCACGCTGCCACCGGGAGCCGCTTTGCGGACAGAGGCCACAATCACGTCCCCGATGTTGCCGAACTTGCGCTTGGAGCCGCCCAAGACGCGGATGCACTTGATTTCTTTGGCGCCGGTATTATCGGCAACCTTCAGATAACTTTCCTGCTGAATCATAACTCGGCACCTCCTTACTTCGCTTTCTCAATGATCTCGACGACACGCCATCTCTTGTCCTTGGACAGAGGGCGAGTCTCCATAACCTTAACCTTGTCGCCGACGGCGCAGGCATTGGTTTCGTCGTGGGCCTTCAACTTATAGGTACGGCCGACGATTTTTTTGTACAGAGGATGGGCTACGCGGTCTTCCACAGCGACGACCACGGTCTTGTCCATCTTGTCGGAAACGACCTTACCGACCCGGGTCTTACGGGAGGAAGTTCTATTTTCTTCATTCATGTTCGCTTACCTCCTTCTCAGTGCTTCGCGGAAGCGCCAGACTGGAGCTCCCGTAGCACGGTCTTGACTCGGGCAATGTCGTGCTTGATTTCCCGAATTTTCACGGGGTTGTCAAGCTGATTGGTGGCGTGCTGCATACGCAGCGAGAACAAATCTTTCTTCAGGCCGGTCAACTTCTCATTGAGCTGCTCGGCGCTCATGCTACGGATTTCACTTGCCTTCATCTCACTCACCTGCTTCCTCGGTGCGAATGACGAGCTTCGTCTTGATGGGCAGCTTGTGGCTGGCCAGACGGAGCGCCTCGCGGGCAACTTCTTCGGTCACACCGGCAATTTCAAACATGATACGGCCGGGCTTCACAACAGCGACCCAATACTCGGGGGAACCCTTACCGGAACCCATGCGGGTTTCGGCGGGCTTCTTCGTAACGGGCTTGTCGGGGAAAATCTTAATCCAGACCTGACCGCCACGCTTGGTGTAGCGGGTCATGGCGATACGGGCAGCCTCAATCTGGTTGCTGGAAATCCAGCCGGGTTCCATGGCCTGCAAGCCGAACTCACCGTAGGTAATTGTGTTACCACGGGTGGCCTTGCCGGTCATACGGCCGCGATGTACGCGACGGTATTTAACTCTCTTAGGCAGAAGCATTATTCGGCTCCTCCTTCCTTAGCGGGCGTCGCGGGTGCTGCGGGTGCGGCTACCGGACGTGTATTCGTGTTGGGAATCAGGCCGCCCACAGGGGTACGCGTGGGGGCGCCGGGGGCGCGGTTGTAGCCGCCGGTGGGTGCGCCGGGTGCGCGATTGTAACCGCCGGTGGGTGCGCCGGGAGCACGGTTAAACGTACCGCCGGGAGCGCCGGGACCTCTGTTGAAGCCGCCCTGACCGGCAGGACCACGGTTAAAGCCGCCGGGGCCACCGGGGCCACGGTTAAAGCTGCCGCCGCCGGGGCCGCGATTGAAGCCGCCGCCCTGACCGCCATTGAAGCCGCCCTGACGAGGACGACGCTCACGACGCTCCTGATAGGGCTTCGTGGTATCCATGGTACGGGGGGTGGTGCGCAGGGTCTGAGAGAGAACCTCGCCCTTGTAAATCCAAACCTTCACACCGATGCGGCCATAAGTGGTGGCAGCCTCGGCAAAGCCGTAGTCGATGTCGGCACGGATGGTTTGCAGGGGGATGGTGCCCTCGTGATAATGCTCGCTCCGGGCGATTTCAGCACCGCCCAAACGGCCGCCGCAGCCGGTCTTGATGCCCTTGGCACCGGCGCGCATGGCGCGGGCCATGGAGTTCTTCATTGCCCGGCGGAAAGAAGTACGCTTCTCCAGCTGCTGGGCAATATTCTCGGCAACCAGCTGGGCGTCCATATCGGGGTTTTTCACCTCGACGATGTTCAGCTTCACCTTTTTGCCAATCATTTTTTCCACAGCGAGACGATACTGTTCGATCTGCTCGCCGGCCTTGCCGATCACCATGCCGGGACGTGCGCAATGCAGGAAAATGGTCACCACTTCGTTGCTGCGCTCAATCTCAATCTTGGGAACACCGGCGGAATACAGGGTCTTTTTCAGGTAAGCGCGAATTTTGTGGTCCTCGACCAACAAATCGCCGACTTTTTCATCACTGGCATACCAACGGGAATCCCAGTCTTTGATGACGCCCACTCGAAAGCCGTGGGGATTAATCTTCTGTCCCATAAAACTGTCTCCTCCCTCTTATGCCTTTTCCGTCACGGTTAAGGTGACGTGAGAAGTTCTCTTCAAAATCCGAAACGAACGGCCCTGCGCCCGGGGTCTCATACGCTTGAGCGTGGGACCGGGGGTGGCAAAAACCTCGGACACCACCAGCTTGGCGGGGTCCATGCCGAAGTTGTTCTCGGCGTTGGCGGCTGCGCTCTTTAAGAGCTTAGACAGGGGCTCAGAAGCGGACTTGGGAGTCTGCTTCAAAAGCGCCATAGCGACGTTGACATCCTTACCGCGAATCAGGTCGCAGACAATCTGCACCTTGCGGGGAGTGATGCGGACATATCGCAGGTACGCGCTTGCGTCTTTCTTTTCCATGTTCTGCATCCTCCTTCCTTATTTATCTCTAGAATGGCCACGGAAGGTACGAGTGGGGGCGAATTCGCCCAGCTTGTGACCGACCATGTCTTCCTGCACATAGACAGGAACGTGCTTGCGTCCGTCATGGACGGCGATGGTGTGGCCCACGAAGGCGGGGAAGATGGTGGAGCTGCGGCTCCAGGTCTTGAGGACCTTCTTCTCGTTCTTCTCGTTCATGGCCTCGACCCGCTTCAGAAGCTCAGGGGCAACATACGGGCCTTTTTTGACAGATCTGCTCATATTTAACTTGCCTCCTTACTTCTCGTTACGCCGCTTGACAATGAATTTATTGTTGGGATTCTTGTGAGACCGGGTCTTGTAACCCAGCGTCGGCTTGCCCCAGGGAGTGACGGGACCGTCACGGCCGATGGGAGCGCGGCCTTCACCGCCGCCGTGGGGATGGTCGTTGGGGTTCATGACCGAGCCACGGACGGAGGGACGCCAACCCATGTGACGCCGGCGACCGGCTTTACCGAGGTTGATGTTCTCATGCTCAATGTTGCCCACCTGGCCGATGGTGGCGATGCAGTTCACGCGGACAATCCGCACCTCGCCGGAGGGCATACGGATCTGGGCGTCAGTGCCCTCCTTGGCCATCAGCTGAGCGGAGGTACCGGCGGAGCGGACCATCTGGGCGCCGTTGCCGGGATGCAGCTCAATGTTGTGGATAATGGTACCCACGGGGATGTTGGCGATGGGCAGGCAGTTGCCGGCCTTAATATCGGCCTTGGGGCCGGATTCGACCTTGTCGCCGGCATTCAGGCCCACAGGAGCCAGAATGTAGCGGCGCTCGCCGTCTTCGTACTCCAGCAGCGCGATGTTGGCGGAGCGGTTGGGGTCATACTCCAAACGCAGAACAGTGGCGAAGCCCTGTTTGTCACGCTTGAAATCGATGATACGGAACTTCCGCTTGTTGCCGCCGCCGCGATGACGGACGGTGATGCGGCCATAGCTGTTACGGCCGGAGGACTTCTTCAGAGATTCCGTCAGGCTGGGCTCAGGCTGAGCCTTTTTATCTACGCCGTCGAACCCGGAGACTGTCATTTGACGTCTGGAAGGGGTCGTCGGCTTAAAAGTTTTGATAGACATTCGCTTTACACTCCTTCCGTAAATTAGACCATGCCTTCGAAGAATTCGATGGTCTTGGAATCGGCAGTCAACTGCACGTAGGCCTTTTTCCACTTCTTGGTCATGCCGGGACGACCGCCGCCCTGGCGCTTTTTCTTGCCGGGGACCGTCAGGGTATTGACAGAGGCAACCTTCACGCCGAAGGCCTCTTCCACTGCCTTTTTCACTTCAATCTTACCGGCGTCCTTAGCAACCTCGAAGACGTACTTTTTGTCGGCAGCGCCGGCCATGGCACGCTCGGTGATGATCGGACGAATAATGATGTCATATGCGGTAGCCATTATGCGTACACCTCCTCGATTTTTGCGAGGGCGGCCTTGTCCACAACCAGGTACCGAGCGTTGACAATGTCGTACACGCTCAGGATGTTGGCGGTGGTGGTCAGCACGCCGGGGATGTTCCGCGCGCTCTTGATGACAGTGGCATCAACAGCGGGGGTCACGACGACGGCCTTGCCGTCGCAATTGACAGCGGCCAGGAACTTGCGGAAGTCAGCGGTCTTGATGGCGTCCATTGCAATGGAGTCAATCACGATCAGCTTGCCCTCAAGTGCCTTGGCGGACAAGACGGACTTCAGCGCCAAGCGCTTGACCTTCTTGTTGAGAACGTAGGAGTAGTCCCGGGGCTTCGGCGCGAACGCGATGCCGCCGTGAATCCACTGGGGTGCCCGGGTAGAGCCCTGACGGGCGTGGCCGGTACCCTTTTGCTTCCAGGGCTTTCTGCCGCCGCCGGAAACTTCGGCGCGGGTGAGGGCGCTCTGGGTGCCCTGTCTGCAGTTGGCGAGGTGGTTTTTGACAACCTCGTGCACAACCAGTTCATTCGGCTCAATGCCGAAGATGGCGTCGCTCAGTTCGACTGTGCCGACTTCAGCGCCGGTCATGTTTAAAACTTTGATACTAGACATTATTTAAGCACCCCTTTCTTACTTATTTTTTGCGGAGGCCTTCTGGGGGTTACGACCGGAAGCCTTCTGCGGGTTGAGGCTGACGTTGGTCTCCACCTTCTTGGCGCGATGTGTCTTCACCGTGGTCTTGATGCTGACCAGACCGCCCTTGGGGCCGGGAACGGCGCCGCAGACAACCAACATGTTCAGCTCGGGATCCACTTTCACGACGGTCAAATTCTGGACGGTGACCTGGTCAACGCCCATGTGGCCGGCGCCGATTTTGCCCTTAAAGATATGGGCCGGGTCGATAACACCCATGGAACCGGCATGGCGATGCACAGGGCCGCCGCCGTGGGTCATGGGCGTGCGGTGTGCGCCCCAGCGCTTGATAACGCCGGCGTAACCGTGACCCTTGCTGATACCGGTGACATCCACGAAGTCGCCCACTTTAAATGTATCCGCCTTGACCAGGTCGCCGATGTTGATCTCGGCGGCATCATCCAGGTCGAACTCACGCAGGTGCTTCTTGGGAGACACGCCGGCCTTATTCAGGTGGCCCATCTCAGGTTTGGTCAGCTTCCGCTCGGGCACGTCTTCGTAGCCCAGCTGAACGGCGACATAGCCGTCCTTTTCAGAAGTCTTCTTTTGGACAACGGCGCAGGGACCCGCTTCAATGACGGTGACGGGAATCACTTGGCCGTTCTCGTCAAAAATCTGGGACATGCCCACTTTTTTGCCGATGATTGCTTTCATGTATATTCCTCCTTAAAGGTTATTGGTCGGCTTAGATACGGCAAGCCGCATTGCTCTGCCGACGTGACCCTTCCGCCTCGCAAGATGGCGGACTTGGGACAGCAAACAAAATAAAGTTGTGAGGATTTGCGATTGGAAGGCGAAACGAAGCGATTAGAGCTTGATTTCGATTTCCACACCGGCGGGCAGCTCCAGGGTCATCAGGGCCTCGACGGTCTTGGGGGTGGACTTGGTGATGTCGATGAGGCGCTTATGGGTCCGGCGCTCAAACTGCTCACGGCTGTCCTTGTACTTGTGCACGGCACGGAGAACGGTGATAATTTCCTTTTTGGTGGGCAGAGGGATGGGGCCGGATACCTCGGCGCCGGTGCGCTTAGCGGTCTCGACAATCTTCTCTGCGCTCTGGTCAATGACCTGATGATCATAGGCCTTCAGACGAATGCGAATCATTTCTTTCTGTGCTGCCATTTTGATGTTTCCTCCTGTTTTCGTACGTAGTTTTTCTCGTGCTCTCGACTCCGTACGGCGAGAGAATTTTCTATACGCTTATCCGTGCGTATCATTCCAGCTCATGAAAAATACCGGCGCTTATTACGGCCGGTATCCAGACATGGCGCAGCGATCTACGCGACGTACAGATTCCTTCTCAGCCGCCCGATTATCGGACATACTCCCCGAAAGTTACCGATGTTTCCATCGCAATCTCCCGGTTCATCGCAGTTGTACGTGCCCAAAAATGCTTTTATCAGCGACGTACTTGACTATATTAAAAGAAAACCCTCCTGTTGTCAAGAGGGTTTTCTCTATTTTTCACGATTTTTTCAATCTTTTTTTGGAAGTACGTGAAAATCAGGGTTTTTCAGGTGCTTTTCCCCAGATTTCAACTGGTGGTGTCCTTTTTAGTAGGCAACGCCCCAATAAATGTCCGTGCTGCACTTTTTTCCGCACACGGGGCAGACGCCCTCGGTGCCGGATTGTTCAAGGGGCATACAGCGGGAGGTCACGCCGGCCTGTTCCTTCATGGCCAGCTCGCATTCCAACGCGCCGCACCATTTGCTGCGCAGGAAGCCGCCCTCCCCCTCCGCGATGGCCTTGGCCTGGGCCAGGGTGGTGATATCGAAGGTGTTGTCCTCCCGGTTTTTCAGTGCCATGGCGTACATATTGTCATGCACCGCGTCCAGCAGCTCCTTCACCTTGCTCTCCAGCTCCGCCAGGGGCACAAAGGTTTTCTCGCCGGTGTCCCGGCGGGCAATGACGCACTGCTGCTGCTCCATGTCCTTCGGGCCGATTTCCACCCGCAGGGGCACGCCCTTCATCTCGTACTCGGCATACTTCCAGCCGGGGGAGTTGTCGGAGCCGTCCAGCTTCACCCGGACGCCTGCGGCAGCCAACCGGTCCTTCAGGGCAGAGGCCGCGTCCAGCACGCCGGGCTTGTGCATGGCCACGGGAATCACCACCGCCTGAATGGGGGCGATGCGGGGGGGCAGAATCAGGCCGTTGTCGTCGCCGTGGGTCATGATGATGCCGCCGATGATGCGGGTGGACACGCCCCAGGACGTCTCGTAGGGATGGACCAACTGGTTATTTTTGTCGGTAAAGGAGATGTCGAAGGCGGTGGGGAAGCCGTTGCCAAAGTAATGGCTGGTGCCGGCCTGCAACGCCTTGCGGTCGTGCATCATGCACTCGATGGCATAGGTGGCCTCCGCGCCGGCGAATTGCTCCTTCAGGGTTTTTCTGCCCCGCAGCACCGGCATGGCCAAAATATTTTCGCAGAATTGGGCATAGCACTCCAGCTGCTGCTCCGTCTCGGCAATGGCCTCCTCCGGCGTTGCGTGGAGGGTGTGGCCCTCCTGCCAGAGAAATTCCCGGTGGCGCAGGAAGGGGCGGGAGGTTTTCTCCCAGCGCAGCACAGAGCACCACTGGTTATACAGCATGGGCAAATCCCGCCAAGAGTGGACCACTCTGGCCCAATGGTCGCAAAACAGCGTCTCGGAGGTGGGACGAATGCACAGCCGCTCCTCTAGCTTTTCGCTGCCGCCCATGGTCACCCAGGCACACTCCGGCGCGAAGCCGCTGATGTGGTCCTTCTCCTTTTGGAGCAGGGACTCGGGAATCAGCATGGGCATGGACACGTTGGTATGGCCGGTGCGTTTAAAGTCCGCGTCCAACACGTTTTGAATATTTTCCCAGATGGCATATCCGTAAGGGCGCAGCACGAACATACCCTTGGTGCTGGTGTAGTCGATTAACTCCGCTTTTTTGCAGACGTCGGTGTACCACTGAGCAAAATCCACGTCTCGGGCAGTGATGGCGTCCACTTGTCTTTTATCCTGTGCCATGATGTTCAAACCTCTGCATCTATATAATATAGTATCCGGCGGAAAAACCCCGCCCTATCGGGTTCTTATTGTAGCGATTTTAGTGGGAATTGTCAACCTTTCCAGCGGAAACAAGCCCACAGCCCGCGGGAAATGACGGCGCGGCGGCTTGTTTATGGGGTCGTGGGCTTCACCATCACAAAATTCGTCAGCGTCACCTCCCCACGAACCACTCGATTCTCCCGGACCACCTGATAGCCCCGCTTTTCAAAAAACGGCTTGGCGGTGATGGACGCGTGGGTGCTGAAGCGCGTGACGCCTGCCGCAAGGGCGTGCTGTTCCAGGGCCGACAACAGTGCCGTGGCGATGCCCTGTCCCTGATGGGACGCAGCCACATAGAGCCGGTCCAGATAGCCGTCGGCATCCATGTCGGCAAAGCCGCAAATCACGCCGCCGCTCTGGGCAACCCGGGTATCGTGTTCCAAAAAGGACCGGTTCCAGTCCTCCAAATTCACCGTCCCCGTGGCCCAAGCCGCCAGCTGCGCCGGGGTATAGTCCCTGGCGTTGACGGTGTGGACCGTATCGAAAAAAAGCGCCGCCAGCGCTTGGCAGTCGCCGGATTGATAGGTGCGCACGTACATTTCTTCCCTCCTGCCGAAACCAAAAGAAGAGCGCCGCAGCGCTCTTCTCTGTTGGTTTTTTTATTTCGCGTATTCCACGACTTTGGTTTCCCGGAGGACATGGACCTTGATTTGACCGGGGTATTCCATTTCCTCCTCGATCTTCTTGGCCAAATCCCGGGCCAAAATCACCATCTGGTCCTCGGAGACTTGCTCGGGCCGAACCATCACCCGGACCTCGCGGCCGGCTTGGATGGCAAAGGCCTTCTCCACGCCGGGATAGGTGCCGGTAATCGTCTCCAGCTGTTCCAGACGCTTGATATAGTTCTCCAGATTTTCCCGGCGTGCGCCGGGCCGGGCCGCGGAAATGGCATCCGCCGCCTGCACCAGGCAGGCCACGATGGTTGCCGGCTCCACATCATTGTGATGTGCCTCAATGGCGTGGATAATATCTTCTTTTTCCTTGTATTTCCGGGCAAATTCCACGCCTAGGGCCACATGGGTGCCCTCCATCTCATGGTCCACGGATTTACCCAGGTCGTGGAGCAGACCCGCCCGCTTGGCGGCCTGCACGTCGGCGCCCAGCTCGGCGGCCATCATGCCGGCGATATAGGACACCTCCACGGAGTGCTGCAGGACGTTTTGTCCGTAGCTGGTGCGGTAATGCAGACGGCCCAGCATCTTCACCAACTCGGGGTGCAATCCCCGGACGCCGGTTTCAAAGGTGACGCGCTCGCCCTCGGCCTTGATGGTGGCATCCACCTCGCGGCGGGCCTTTTCCACCATTTCCTCAATGTGGGTGGGATGGATGCGGCCGTCGGCAATCAGCTTTTCCAGTGCCAGGCGGGCCACCTCGCGGCGGACCGGCTCAAAGCAGGAGACGGTGATGGCCTCCGGCGTATCGTCGATAATCAAATCGACGCCGGTGAGCGTTTCGATGGTGCGGATGTTGCGGCCCTCGCGGCCGATGATACGGCCCTTCATCTCGTCATTGGGCAGGGGAACCACACTGACGGTCATCTCGGCCACTTGGTCCGCGGCGCAGCGCTGGATGGCCTGAGCCACCACTTCCCGGGCGCGGACTTCACATTCTTCCTTCATGCGGGACTCCACCTCTTTGATCTTGAGGGCAGTCTCGTGGGTTACCTCGGACTCCACCTGGGAAATCAGATAGGCCTTCGCCTCGTCCACGGTAAGACCGGAAATTTGCTCCAGCTTTTCCATCTGGCTTGTTTTGATGGTGTTGATTTCCTCGCTCTCCCGCAGGAGCGCACTGTGCTTTTGGGCAAGCGCCTCTTCCTTCTTCTCGATGGTTTCGGTCTTGCGGTCGATGTTTTCTTCCTTTTGCTGCAAGCGGTTTTCCTGCCGCTGCAAATCGGTTCTGCGCTCTTTTACTTCCTTCTCATATTCGCCGCGATTCTTTAAAATCTCTTCCTTTGCCTCCAACAGGGCCTCGCGCTTTTTGGACTCAGCACTTTTGATGGCCTCGTTGATAATGCGCGTTCCCTCTTCTTCTGCGCTTGAGATTTCTTTTTCGGAAACCTTTTTCCGATAGCGAATACCGAGCGGGAAGCAAACCACGCAGCCGATGACTAGGCCAATCAGGCCAAATACGGCTTCCATGTTTGCAATTCCTCCTATTGATTCGGTATTGGTTGGTTTTATAAACAAAATAACTGCCGAAGCAGGGCCATGTAGAAAAGAATCAATCAGTACCCCTGATACCTCTCGATAATTATCTTTTTTTAGTTTAATCGTTTACTGAAGTTCTGTCAAGGTAAAATGCTAAAACAAGCTGAAAACCGACCCTGTTCTTTTGAAATTTTCCCGGTTTTCCGCAATCTAAACCGGCTTCCCAACCGCTGTGGGCGAAAAGCGAAACGGCAGCCTCCCGGTTTCCATATTTTACGCTGTTCAAAGATTGATATAGGCCGCCGCCGCATAGCCCACCCAATCGCCGTAATGGACCAGATACCAGCCCTGCCATTCGCCGTAGACAGCAATCTCCGCCCCATCGGGCATTTGGGCAAGAATGGGGGCCGTGTGACTGGGTTTTTCCCGCAGATTCAGCGCGCCGTAGTCCAGGTCCACCACCCCCGGGGCCATTTCCATGGGATAGATAAAGGGCAGGCCGAAAAAGCGGGTCAAGGCCCGGGCCAGCTGCTGGGCGATGGCCTCCAGATGGCCCTCCACCCAGACGGCGTCCTCCGGGTTGTCGTGATAGCCGATTTCCACCAGCACCGCCGGGGCGTTGGGCAGACGCACCTCTCCCAGTCTGGTGGTGGCCTGGGTGGTGACGCGACTTGTCAGGGGATAAATTTCCCGCAGCTCGTCGGCAATTAAATCCGCCGCCCGCTCCCCCGCCCGGCTGTCGGGATAGTAAAAGGCGATGATGCCCCGGGCCTCCCCCTCCCGCCCCGGCGGCGCGGCGTTGGAGTGGAGCGCCAGATGCAGGTCGTATTCGCCGGCGTTGGACTCCCGGATGGAGGACCCCGCCGTCATCTCCGGCCGGTTGCGGCGATATTGGATCCCGTTGGACAGCAAATACGGCTCTAAGCGGTCCGCCAGCAGATTCATGTAATATTCCTCGGACCCGCCGCCGGTGATGTAGGGATTCCACTCCTGGGTGGAGGGGCTTAAATAAATACTGGGCATGGCAATTCCTCCTGTCTCTCTCCTATTTATATGGCGTTTCCCGGGAAATGGTGTGGCGGGAGACAGGGGGGTCGGCCCGGATTCGCAAAAAGCGGCGCTCCTCTCGGAGCACCGCTCAGACTGTCAAAAAACCACAATGCGCTGTAACAAGAATCGGGGGATCGTGTGAAAGGGGCAAGTTTTTGAAAAACGAAAGGAACCCTTCCTGGGTTCCTTTCGTAACTATCTTCCTTCCCG
>JAVVPH010000005.1:0-23330 GCA_036655835.1 Oscillibacter sp. | reverse complement strand
GCCTGCAACAGGCGCAGCCGCACGCAATCAGCAAGAAGGCCACCAAAAACAGCAATGCGCCGATGGGAAAAATTGCCGCAATCAGAATCCCGGCTCCCAGTGCCACCGCACAAATGCCCAAACCGCAGGCCCCGCCCCCTCGCCAAAACATACGTCATCACGCCCCTTCCTTAGTACCAGTATATACAAAGGCGGTGGGATACGTGCAAAGCGGCCCCCCAACGCAGTGTGAACCGCATCCCGTTAAGACAATGTCATTCAGGGAGCCGTTCGCACGCCGGGCGGCCGCTTTTTCATTTGGTTTTCTGTTCCTGCCAATCCCGCAGAGGCTTCAATTCCTCGTACAGGCGCAAGTAGCTTGCATGGCGGCTGGGTTGAATTTTTCCCTCTGCCAACGCCTGCAACACCGCGCAGTCCCGCTCTTTGGTGTGACTGCAGCCCACATAGCGGCAGCCGTCCAAAAAAGGGGCAAATTCCCGGAACGTCTCCGGCAGATGGTGCTTCAGCTCAAAATTCAGTTCCTCCGTCTCAAAAGAGGAAAAACCCGGCGAATCCACCGCATCCGCGCCGCAGCTCAGATGAAACAGCTCTACGTGTCGGGTGGTGTGTCGACCACGCCCCAAGGCCGCGCTCACCTCGCCTACCTGAATGTGAAATTGCGGGTCTAAGGCGTTTAAAATGCTGGATTTTCCAACGCCGGAGTTGCCTGTAAAGGCAACTAGCTTGCCATGTATGAGAGCCTTCACTTCCTCCATTCCCTCCCCCGTTTCTGCGCTGACGCGGACGGTGGGAAAGCCGGCGGCCTGATAGGTCTGATAGAGATCGTCGGCACTGTCCAAATCGCATTTGTTCAGCAGGATGACCACCTCACAGTTTTTCAGCGCCGCAATGGCGGCCATGCGGTCAATTAAAAACGGGTCTGTTGTGGGAATGGCGGCGGAGGCGATAATCACCATCTGGTCGATATTGGCCACGGAAGGGCGGGTAAACACGTTGCGCCGAGGCGCAATGGCATCCACGATGCCCTCGCCGTTCCCCAGCTCCCCCACCTCCACCCAGTCCCCCACTAAGGGGGACACGCCCTCCTTGCGGAATTTTCCTCTGGCGCGGCAGGTGAGCATTTCGCTGCCGGTATTCACATAGTAAAACCCGCTGAGAGCCTTGGTAATGCGTCCTTTATTCATGTTCAATCAAATTGCAATTCATAACGCACCTGCTCCATACCATCCCAAAAAATCACCACGGTCTGGGTGCCGCTACCGGTAAGTGGAACCCGCATCACAGTCTTGGAACAGTCAACTTTTTCGTCAAATTGGACCTCATTACCCACAGATATCGACAGCTGGACAGTATCCCGGTCATCGGGCAGTTCACAGTTAATGTTGCGCACGGTAGGTGCCAAGCCGGAGCTGACCTCAAATCCGATGGTGGTATTTTCGTCCACTTCCGTGGTGTCGGGAATGGTTTGGCTGACAATGACACCGCCGGACTGGTCGCTGGGTATCAGCTTGACTGGGCCCAACGTCAGTTTCCACTTTTCCAGATCTCCCTTTACCTTCTCAAGGGGTTGGCCCACGAAAGACGGAACGGTGACCTTGCCGATTTTCGGTCCCTGGCTGACGGTTAGCTGAATGGTATCGCCCTTTTCCAGCGTCTCGCCTGCCGCCGGATTGGAGTCCATGACAGTATCAAGGGTATACTCGTCGGAAAAGGCCTTGGTTGTTTCCACGGTCAAATCCAAATCCTTCACCAAATCCTTCAGCATTTGGTTGGCGATCCGAATGTCTTCCTTGACCACATTCGGCATTTCGCCGGTACCGGTTCCGGCGCTAATCCAGACGCGAATGACCAAATCGGTTTTTGTAACCCGTCCCCCCTCGGGGTCCTGCCGGGCAATGGTGCCCACCTTGTAATCGCTGGGCTCCGTGCCTGCCACTACGATTTCAAAAACGCCCTTTACGCCTTCCTGTTCGTTTGCCTCCACTTCCGTGCAGCCTAAAACAGTCGGCACCGTATATTCCGCCACCACCGGATTAAAGGACTGGAAAATGCTGCGGAATAACAGAAACATCACCAGCACCGCCGCAATACTCACCGCCACAACGATGGCGGTGCGCTTTTTATCAACAGGCCGTTCCGGCGGATAGTCGTCGTATTCGCGGCTGCGCCGGGCGGCCTCCCGCTCACGGGCAGGCGCGGAGACGGCGGTATGCCCGCCGGTGCGCAGCAGACGGGTCGGCTCGTCTACTTCCTCGGGCCGCAGATCCTCCATGGTATAGTCCAGGTTGACACCGGGATTTTTCCGGAAGGACTCCAAATCGGCGATCATGGCCTCCGCCGAGGGATAGCGGCGCTCCAAATCCGGGGCCATGGCCTTCATGCAAATCAGCTCCAGCTGCTCGGGGATGTCCGGTTTCACCTCTCGGGGTGCCAGCGGAATGGAGCTGAGGTGCTGGATGGCAACGGACACGGCAGAATCCCCCTCAAAGGGCAGACGGCCGGAGAGCATTTCGTACAGCACGACACCGGAGGAATAGATGTCACTGCGGGCATCCGTGCGGTCGCCTCGGGCCTGCTCCGGCGAGATATAGTGAACGGAGCCCAAGGCCTCTTGGGTCAAGGTTTGGGCGGAATTTTCCAGGCAGGCAATGCCAAAATCGGCCACCTTCACGCTGCCGTCCCGCAGGACCATGATATTCTGGGGTTTAATGTCCCGATGGATGATGCCCCGGCTGTGGGCATGGGAGAGTCCCCGCATAATCTGGGTGATAAAGTGCAGGGATTCCCGCCAATTCAGCTCGCCCCGCTTCTCCATATATTGCTTGAGGGTAATGCCGTCAATCAGCTCCATGACGATATACTCGGTGTCGCCGCCCCGGGATACATCGTAAACCGAGACGATGTTCGGGTGGGAAAGCTGGGCAACGGCTTGGGATTCCGCGTTAAAACGGCGGCGGAAATCCTCATCCTGGGCCAAGTCGCTCTTCAGAATTTTAACGGCAACCAGGCGGTTCAAGCGATGACATTTGGCCTTATAAACCACGGCCATGCCGCCGGTTCCGATACGCTCCAGAATTTCATAGCGCCCGTCCAGCATTTTTCCGATATATTGATCCATGTACTCTCCCCCTTTACTGCTTCTGCATCAGCACGGCAGTCACATTGTCCGCCGCGCCGCGGCTCTTGGAAATTGCAAAGAGCCGGTCCAAGCAGGTATTCGTGTTGTCACCATGGATAATCTCAAAGAGCATTTCCTGGTCGGTAACGGTGTCCACCAGCCCATCGGAACACAGCAGGAGAAATTCCCCTGTCGCCATGGGGCATATGTACCCGTCACAAATTGCGGTGACATCCGGACCCAGCGCCCGGGTGATGAGATTGCGATTTGGGTGGTGGCGCGCCTCCTCCGGGGTGATATCCCCCCGGTCCACCATGCTCTCCACCAGAGAATGGTCCTTTGTGATGCGGGTAATCCCCTCTGATGTAATATGGTAGGCGCGGCTGTCCCCCACGTTGCAAACCACCACGCCGCCCTCGTAGGACACAGCGGAAACCAGTGTGGTCCCCATATTTTTGCAGTCCTCCGATGTCTCAGCAGCAAAATGCACCGCCTGATTGGCCAGGGAGACAGCGTAGGAGGAGGCCTCCCGCAGCTGCTCCGGGCTCATGCCCGGGGTCAAAACCCGCTCCAGCTCCCCCACAAAGGATTCCACCGCGATATGGCTGGCCAGCTGCCCGCCGGAGGTCCCTCCCATGCCGTCGCAGACCACACAGACCATGTGGTCCGACGCGGCGAATTTCCGAACGGCGTAGGTATCCTGGTTGTCCTTGCGAACCAGACCCGCGTCGGTCATTCCCCATGTTTTCATCGGGACATCTCCCCTTTCTCTTCCATCGCTTTCCGGCGGAGCTGTCCGCAGGACGCGTCAATATCACCACCCAGGCTTCGCCGCACTGTGGCGGTGACACCGTGGGATTCCAGTCGTTTTTGAAAGGCCGCTATTCGGTGAGAGGGCTTAAAGGGACTCTCCACCACGTCGTTGAGCGGAATGAGATTCACGTGCCCCGGCATTCCCCGCAGTTTTTTGGCAATCAGGTCCGCCTGGGCGTCGCTGTCGTTCACGCCGTCAATCATGGCGTATTCAAAGGAGATGCGGCGGCCGGTTTTCTCGAAATAGCGGTGGCAGGCGGCAAACAGCGCGTCCACGTCGTAGGCGCGATTCACCGGCATAATGCGGGAGCGCGTCTCACTGTCCGGCGCGTGGAGGGAGACGGACAGCGTTAGCTGCAATCCCAATTCCGCCAGGCGTTCGATCCCGGGAATCACGCCGCAGGTGGAGAGCGAGATGTGCCGCATGCCGATGTTCAGTCCGTCGGGGTGGTTCACCAGCTCCAAAAATTTCAGCACATTGTCCAAATTGTCCATCGGCTCTCCAATTCCCATCAAAACGACGTTGGAAATGGGCAGTCCCGCATCCAATTGGGTGAATAGCACCTGGTCCAGCATCTCGGATGCTGTCAAGTCTCTAACCTTGCCAGCAATTGTGGAGGCGCAGAAAGCGCAGCCCATGCGGCAACCCACCTGGGAGGAAATGCACAGGGTATTTCCGTGGTGATACTGCATAAACACCGACTCAATGCAGTTTTCATCACCCAGCTCCCACAGGTATTTGATGGTGCCGTCCTGCTTGGAAATCTGCTTTTGAGCCACCTTGGGAACCGTGATTTCGCAGGTGCTTTTCAGCTTGTCCCGCAGGGACTTGGACAGATTGCTCATCTCATCAAAGGATGTGACGCCCTTGTGGAGCCAGATAAACACTTGTTTACCGCGAAAACCCGGTTCTCCGATGGATTTTAGAAAATCGGTGATTTCCGGCAGAGACATGGATTTCAAATCAAGCATACGGGTCCCTTCTCAATGGTGCCGCGTCATGCGGCAGATGTAAAAGCCATCGGTTCCGTGGCGATGGGGCCACAGGGTCAATTGCCCGTCGCACTTCCCTACCGGGGCAGGGAGCACAAAGGTTTCCCGGGAAAAATCAGGATGTTCGGCAAGAAACGCGTCTGTCACCTGTTCGTTCTCCTCTGGGAAAACGGTGCAGGTGGAGTAAATCAATGTGCCGCCGGGCTTGACATAGGCGGCGGAATTATTCAAAATTCCCAGCTGAATGGCGGGTAACGCCGTTAATTCATCGGGTTTTTTGTATCGAATATCCGGCTTTTTGCGGATGATGCCAAGCCCCGAGCAGGGCGCGTCCACCAGCACCGTGTCAAAGCCCTTTTCCCAGTCGGGATGAGGGGTCCGGCCGTCGGCGGCGGCGGTTTCCACGCAGGTTATTCCCAAACGCGCCGCACCCTCTCGGATGCGCACCAATTTATTCTCGTGCAAATCACAGGCGAGAATGCTGCCGCTATCCCGCATGGCAAAAGCCGCGCTGAAGGATTTTCCGCCGGGGGCGGCGCACACATCCAATACCCGCTGTCCCGGCTGCACGCCGGAAACCAGCGCCACCAGAGCCGCCGCGCCGTCCTGCACCAAGAAATTTCCCTCTTGAAATCCGGGCAAGACGGTCAAATTTCCCGCGCTGGAAAGCTCCAAACAAGCGGGAACCCAGGAATGTGCCTCCGCCGTCACGCCTGCGTCGCGCAGGTCCGCCAAAAGTGTGGCGGCATCGGTTTTCAGGGGATTGACTTGAATGGTCAGCGGCGCAACCTCGTTATCCAGTTGCAGCAGTGTCTCTGTTTCCGCCCGGCCCAAGAGGGCCAGCAGCCGTTTCACCAACCATTTTGGATGGCTGTAACGAATGGAGAGAAACTGCACTTCGTCCTGCGCCGGGATGGCAGGGAGCGCAGTTTTATTCTGTGAAACCTTTCGCAGTACAGCGTTGACAAGGCCAGAGGCTTGCCCCCTGCCAACATCCTTTGCCAGGTTCACGGACTCGTTCACCGCCGCGCTGTCAGGTACTTTATCCAAAAATAAAATCTGATATGCGCCGATGCGGAGGATGTCCGCCAGAGGCGTTTGCAGGTGGTCCGGCTTTTGAGAGCAATAGGCGCCAATATAAAAATCCAACAGCCCGCGATTTTGCAGTACACCATAGACAATGCGACTGCAAAGGGACGCGTCCGCGCCGGAGAGTTTATCCCGCTCCAACTGGGCGTTTAAGCTGGCGTCGGCCCAAGCATCCGCTCTTTGACAATTCATCAAAACCCGCAGCGCGGTAGCCCGCGCGGAGGATTTCATCGTCCGCCACCTCGGCGATCGTTGTCGCCTCGACCCGCAAAAATGAGCACAAAGCGTAGTAGCTGCACCGCCGACATCAGCAGTGCCGCCACATAGGTCAGTGCCGCCGCCCGCAGGACAGACCGGGCACCGCGCATCTCCTCGCCGTCCAGCAGGGCTTCTCCCTCAATGGTTTCAATGGCCCGGCGGGAGGCATTAAACTCCACCGGCAGGGTTACCAATTGGAAGAAGGTCGTCAGGGAAAACAGCAGAATGCCCACAAAAAACAGCGTCTGGCTGTACAAAAACAATCCGATGAACAGCAGTAAAAAGGAGAATTTAGACCCCAACTGCGTGATGGGAATGATGGCACTGCGCAGACGCACCGGGCCGTAGCTCTCGGCGTACTGCACGGCGTGGCCCGCCTCGTGGGCCGCAACGCCCACCGCCGCGATGGTGGGGGCATTGTAAACCGACTCGGAGAGGTAAATCGTGTTGTCTCGCGGGTCATAGTGATCCGTCAAGCTGCCATGCACACTGCGCACACTGACGCCCTGCACGCCGTGGGCGCGCAAAACCGCCTCCGCCGCCTGGGCGCCGGTGATGCGCCGCCGGTTATTGACGGCGTTATAGCGCCGAAAACTGCCGGAAACCTGCGCTTGCGCCCATATGGATAAAATAAGGACGGGAATCAGCGCCACCACATAGATGTTTTGCGCCAAAAAATAGCTGTAATCGTTCATAGACTTACTCGTTTCCTAGATTTATCCCAAGGGAATGGGATGACCCCGCAAATAATCGTCGGCTGACAGGCGTTTGCCGCCCTCGGCCTGCAATTCCATGATGAGCAGGCTTCTGCCGTCGCCGCAGGCCAGTTCAATCCCGGCTTTTCCGGCGCTGAGCACGCTGCCGGGGACGGCGTTTGTCTCCTGACCGGGGACTGTTTTAAAAATCTTAAACCGCTTGCCATCCAACTCCGCCGTGGCGCAGGGCCAGGGAAGCAAGCCCCGCACCTGATTGTGAATACTCAGGCTGCTCCGTGTCCAATCAATGGGAGACAGCTCCCGGGAGAGCATGGCGGCGTAGGTTTGTCGGCTTTCATCCTGCTGCGTGCGAGTGGCGGAGCCCGCCCTCAGTGCGCTGACCGCTTCGGACAGCGCCTCCGCACCCAACGCCGCCAAACGGGCGGTGAGGGCTGGCGCATCCTCCTCGGGGTCAATGGGTGTGACTTTTTGTAAAATGACGTCGCCGGCATCCAGTTCCTTTGCCATGTACATGATGGAGACACCGGTTTCCGTCTCACCATCCAAAATGGCCCAGTTGATGGGGGCCGCGCCCCGATACTTGGGCAGCAGGGACGAGTGGACGTTGATGGAGCCGTATTGCGGCGCGTTCAAAATTTCTTCCGGCAAAATCTTCCCGTAGGCCGCCACAACAATCAGTTCCGGGCGCAATGTCTCCACAATGCCAAGGGCCTCGCCGTCCCGCATTTTCAGCGGCTGATACACCGTCAGCCCTTGGGACAGCGCATATTCCTTCACCGGGGAAACCGTCAGCTTCATGCCGCGATTTTTGGGCTTGTCCGGCTGGGTGAATACGCCGCAAACGCTATGTCCATCCGCCAGCAGCCGCTTCAGGGAGGCCACGGCAAATTCCGGTGTACCCATAAATAGGACACGCATGGATTTATTTTCCATCTTCCCGCTCCAAATACGCCCGCAGTTCATCCTCCGTCAGGAAGCGGTCAATGTGCTCCACAAACAGATGCCCGTCCAAATGCTCAATCTCGTGGCAAAAGGCCCGTGCGGTAAGGGCCTCGCCCTCGGTTTCAAACCAATTGCCGTCCCGGTCCTGCGCCTTGACCCGCACCCGATTGGGGCGGGATACAAAGGCGTATTTTCCGGGGATGCTGAGACAGCCCTCCAAATCCACCTGTTCGCCGCTTTGGGAGAGAATTTCCGGGTTAATCAGCTCGATAAATTCCCCCGTATCCTCATCCAAAACGATGCAAACCCGGCGCAGTACGCCCACCTGGGGCGCGGCCAATCCCGCACCGTTGGCGTCCTCCAGCGTCTCCACCATGTCGTCCAGCAGTTGATGCAAATGCGCGTTGAAGTCCGTCACCGGACGGCAGATTTTGCTAAGGCAATCGTTGCCCTGCTCTACAATTTTTCGCAATGCCATTTGTGTATCCTCCCACAGGACCGCTTCACTCCATGGCGTTGCAGTCCACAAAAATATTGAGTCCGCGATTGACGCGGTTGCCCGAAAATTCTTTTAAAATCCAATCCACTCGCTCTCGGGTGGGTTTATCGTTGCGGCCCACCAGCAGCACACGGTAGCGAAAGCGGTTATTCAGCTTCACCACCGGGGCCGGAGCCGGACCAAGGACCTCCGCTTCCCTGTCCTCGACAAAGGCGCGGCGCAAATTTTCTCGTACAGCGGCGGCGGCACGCAGCACGCTGCCCTCCTCCCCGCCGGAGACGGTAAAGGTAAACAAATCCGCAAAAGGCGGATAGCGGCGCAGTTGGCGCATCCGAATTTCGCTTTGGTAAAATCCCTCGTAATCCTGCCTTGCCGCACTTTGAATCACGTCGTTTTCCGGCGTATAGGTCTGGATAACCGCTCTTCCCAGCTTGTCGCCCCGACCCGCTCGGCCCACCACCTGCGTCAGTAATCCGAAGGTCCGCTCGGCGGCACGGTAATTGTCTACATACAGCGACAAATCGGCGGACAGCACGCCCACCAGGGTGACATTTTCAAAATCCAAGCCCTTTGCCACCATTTGGGTACCTAGCAAAATGGGGATTTTTTCTTTTTCAAAGCGATTCAGCAACGCCTCGTGTCCGCCGGTGGCGGTGTCCGCGTCCATCCGCAACAGTCCCGCGCCGGGAAACAGGTCCCGCAGCTCCTCCTCCACCTTTTGGGTGCCGGTGCCGACGTGCTTCATCAGTCCGCCGCAGTTGGGGCAAACATCGTCTGCCCGCTGGGAGTGTCCGCAGTAGTGGCACATCAGCCGCCCATTGGCGGAATGGTAGGTCAGCGCCACGCTGCATCGGGGGCATTCCGGTGCCATTCCGCACTCGCCGCACAGCAGCATCCGGCTGTTGCCCCGGCGGTTGAGGAATAAAATACTCTGCTCCCCCCGCTCCAAATTGCGCTCCACTTCCATGCGCAATACCTCGCTGATGCTGCCGGGATTGCCGGCGCGAATCTCCTGGCGCATATCGGCGATGGTCACGGCCGGCAAGCTTTGCTCGTTGTATCGGCGGCGCAGCAGCGCATATTGGTACAAGCCCTCCCGCGCGGACCAGGCGGTTTCCACCGCCGGGGTGGCAGAGCCAAGCAGCAGCACTGCCCGGTCCTGCACACAGCGGAATTTGGCAACGTCCCGGGTATGATACCGGGGCGGGTTTTCCGATTGATAGCTCCCCTCCTGCTCCTCATCCAAAATGATAAGGCCCAGGTTTTTCAGCGGCGCGAAAATGGCGGAGCGGGTTCCCAAAACCACCCGAACATCCCCCCGGCGGATACGCTTCCATTGATCATAGCGCTCCGTCATCCGCAGTGAGCTGTGGAGCATGGCGACTTGGTCCCCAAAATAAGCGGAGAATTTTCGCATCATCTGGGGCGTGAGTACAATCTCCGGCACCAGCACGATGGCGGTTTTCCCTCTCCTCAGTATTTCCTGAACCAGACGAATATAGACCAGTGTTTTTCCGCTGCCGGTGACCCCTTGCAGCAGTGCCACTTCCGGCTTGCCGCTCTCCGTCAAGAGAAGAAGGCGGTCAAAGGCGGCGGACTGCTCGTCGTTGAGGACAATCGGCGCTCCCGCCTCCACGGTTTTGGGCTGTGGAACGCGCAGGGTTTCTTCCTCTGAAAAAGCCACAATACCGGACCTCTCCAAACCCCGCAGGGTCTGCATGGAGGCTCCGGTAAAATAACATAGGTCCGCCGCCGCCGCTTTTCCGGTGGAGGCCAGCAGGCGCACCACCTCATAGCGCATGGGGGCAGATTTTTTCTTCGGCTCTGTCAGGGCCAGGGCTTCCTCCGCGCTGACGCACAGCTCCGCCATCCGGCGGGTTTTATCCGCCAGCTTGCGGCGGGCCGCCGTCTCGCATAGGAGAATCTTCTTTTTTTGCAGGGCCTTGAGGGTGACCTCCACCTGTGGGCCGCAGGCATCCTTGAGACTGTCCAAATCGGCGGAGCCGCCGGAGGCCGTCAGTGCGTCCAGTACCGGGCCATAGCCCTTAATTTTGGCGCAGGCAACATCGGCAGTCGCCCGGTCAAAGCCCTCCGCGATGCGCCAAACCTCCCGCAGACGATACCACAGTCCGGCGGGCAAAATGGCTTTCACCGCCTCGAACATGGTGCAAAAATACCGCTGCCTGAGCCACAGCGCCATGGCAATGCCGGACTCGTCCAGCACCGGCTGTTCATCCAGCAGCTCCAAAAGCGGCTTTAGCGTGGGGAGCTTTTTTCCTCTCCCCCGGGCCAAAATAACCCCCTCGCTACCCCGATTGCCCCGACCGAAGGGGACGGTAACCCGCACACCGGGTACCGCCCGGTCCAGCAGCGCGTCCGGGACCAGATAGTCAAAGGGCTTGTCGATGGAATAGGGCGCGGCGGCTACCGCAACTTTGACAATTTCAGCAGTCTCCATGCCCTACCCTCCTTGCCGCAATTAGTTCTCCACGATGGTTAAATCCATCTCGCTGGCATCCAGTTTTCCGTCTGCCACCTCGTGGATGGCCATGGTAACCGGCTTGTCGTACAGATGCTCGCCGGTTTCCTCGGCGGTGACGGCGATCTGGCGTGCCCGGCGGGACACCACGTTCACCAGCATATAACGGTTGGGGATAAAGTGGTTCAGCTTGCTCATTGCAGGATATAGCATCATAAAATTTGTCCTTCCAATCTGCCGAATAACGGCGAAACACATTTTCCATCGGGTGGGGAAGTCCCGCGGTTTATCTCCCGTTGATAATATCCATCCGCTCCTTGGGCTTGCAGTGCTCTGCCGTCATAATGGCGCTCAGCTCCTTCACGGCATTTTCCACGGAGTCGTTGATCACAAAATAATCATAGGTATGGGCCGTTTGAAATTCCACCTTGGCCCGGAGCAGGCGCTTTTGAATTTTATCTGGGCTGTCGGTACCCCGCTCGGTGAGGCGGCGCTCCAACTCTGTCCAGCTAGGGGGCGCGATAAAAATTCGCACGGTGTCCGGCCGCTTGCCGCTGACCTGCATAGAGCCTTGGATTTCAATGTCCAAAATAACATCCTGGCCCCGGTTCATGGCGGCATCCACATATTTTTTAGGTGTGCCGTAGAAGTTGCCCACGTACTCGGCATACTCTAAAAATTCATCCTTGGCGATACGGGATTGAAAGGTGTCCACATCCAAAAAGTGGTAGTGGACGCCGTCCACCTCACCAGGGCGGGGCGGACGCGTGGTGGCGGACACGGAAAAATACACGTTGGGCCGCTGCTCCAACAGCGCCCCCAGTACCGTGCTTTTCCCGACGCCCGAGGGGCCGGAAACGATAAAAGTTTTACCCTTACGCATGTAATTCGTTCTCCTCTAAAGTCTTGCCAAATTTTTCAGGCGGCAGAGCGGACAGCACCACATGGTCGCTGTCCATGATGAAGATGGACGCGGTTTTGCGTCCATAGGTGGCGTCAATCAGCATTCCCCGCTCCCGGGATTCCTGCACCATGCGCTTGATGGGCGCGGAATCGGGGCTGACGATGGCCACCAGACGGTCCTCGGATATTAAATTGCCAAAGCCGATGTTGATGAGCTTCATAGCCGACCTCGCTTACTCAATATTCTGGACCTGCTCCCGGATTTTCTCTACCTCAGCCTTCAAATTCACCGCCACCCGGGCGATGGCAATATCGTTGCACTTGGAACCGACGGTGTTGGACTCGCGGTTGACCTCTTGAATGAGAAAGTCCATTTTCCGGCCCATGGGCTCGTCGGATTCCAGCATACCCCGCAGTTGAGACACGTGGCTGCGCAGGCGGACCGTCTCCTCATCCACGGCGATTTTATCGGCGTAGAGAGCGGCCTCAGTCAAAATGCGCTGGTCGTCCACAGCGGTGGTTTGCAGAATCTCCTGCATCCGGGCGGTGAGTTTTTTCCGATACTCCGCCACCGTCTCCGGGGAACGCAGCTCCACCTCCGCAGTCAGGTTTTCAATGGTGGTCAAGCGGCTGTCCACATCCTCCGCCAGCTTCTGACCCTCTGCGGTACGCATGGCATTGTAGGACACGATGGCCTCTTCCAGCACGGCGCACAAATCCGCGCTGACGCTCTCTAAATCCTCGTCCTCCTTGGTGACGGTGAGCACCTCCGGAAAACGCGCCAGCGCCTCCGCCGTCACCTTTGCCCCATCGGCAAACTCCGCCAGCTCCCGCAGAGCCGCCGCATAGCCCGCCGCCAAGTCCCGATTGACGCTCACCTTCGCCACATCGGCGGCAGAGGCGTCCACGCTGATAAACACGTCCACCTTGCCCCGGGAAATGGCCTTTTGTACCCGGCCCTTGATGGTTTCCTCCGCAAAGGTGTACATCCGGGGCATTTTCACGGCAATATCCAAATAGCGGTTGTTCACGGACCGCAGCTCCACCGTAATATCCCGCTTGTTCACCATCTGACGTGCCCGCCCGTAACCGGTCATACTCTTAATCAAGTCGTTTTCCTCCCATTTTGATTTCCCGGCTTAAATGCAGCAAAACCGCATTCCGCCGTAGCCAAAGCCGTTGCACAGCATCCAAGTGCAGCACAGGCGGGTGCAGAAATTTCCGCCGCAAAGCTCTGTGCCGAAGGTGCCGCCCGGGCTGTATGCCGTCTGGCCGCCGTTTTCCATGAATTGCAGTGCCTGGCGGTACTCGGCGTTATTGGGGTCCATCTGGCAGGCGGTCTGGTAATAGCGCTTCGCCTCATCCAGCCAGCCCCGGCGATAGCACACCGCGCCCTTGAGAAAATTCCATTCGGCGTTGTGGTCCGTGTAGTTGGCAAGCAGGGCCTCCGCCCGGCTCAAGTCGCCGCCATTGATGGCCATGCGCACCTGCTGGAGCACAGAGCTGCCGGAGGAGGACTGGTTGCTCCAGCTCTGGGTTCCGCCGCCGTAGCCATAGGCCGCGTTGCCCCGGCTTGTGTTCCCCCGTCCACTGCGCTGTTTGGTAATCTCCTCGTAGGCGGCGTTGATTTCCTTCATCCGCTCCTGGGCAAGGTCGGCCAGGGGATTATCGTGATAGTTATCGGGATGGTATTTTCGGGCCAGATTCAAATAGGCCTTTTTTACTTCCGCGTCTGTGGCTGTCTCGGGCACGCCCAAAACCTGATAGGGATCATTCATGTATCGTTTTCCTCGACATTCTTGCGTTTTCTATTTCTTTCGCCGCGAAACGAGGTTTTGAACGTGCCGTCCAAAACTGCCTTTCCGACACGGAAGAAGCCGGTATACACCGTGCTTTCCAAAATGGTTGTCCAGCAGCCGAAGTCCCACAGCTCAAAGGCCGTGGCCATCAGGCGGACGGAGTGGTCCAGCGTCTGGGAAAATTCCTGGCGCTCCGCTCCCTCCAATTTTCCATCAGGCAGGGAAAAGCGTCCTGTCAGGGGATTGTAATTTCCCGAGGCGATATCCCTTTCCAGGTCATCCGCCGCGTCCACCAGATAAATCCAGCGGCCCATATGATAGAGCAGCTGCCGGAGTACCCGGCGGCGAATGGGGTCGTCAACCTCCTCCGCGGCACCGGCCAGCAATGCGGCAAAGGTGTCCGCCACCCGGTCCAGCGAGGCACAGCGCTCCGCCTCCAATGTGGAGAGCAGTTGCAGCTGTCGGCGGGTAATCTCGTCAAAGCCGGGGCGAAGCCGGGACGCCTTGCGGTAGGCTCCCTCCAGTAATTTAGCGAGGAAGCGGTATTTTAGCCCCTTCCAAAATCCGTGGTCCGCTATGCCGTCCCGCAGTTGCCAGTAGGCCAAAATCACGCTCTCGTCAGCGGCCAACTCCAACGCCGGGGTCCCGGCTTGAAAGCGCCGCTTTTTGCAGGGACTGGCGAGGCAGCGGGCGCAGGCCGTCTCTCCCTCCGCCGTGTCTGAGAGAAGTATAGCCAAATAGGTGAAATCATAGTTCAGGATAAAGCGCGCCGCCGGGCCGTATCGCGTGCCCAGGGTGTGGCAGAGGCCGCAGTATGCTCTGCGAAAGCGCTCCATCTCCTCCTGGGGCAAATCCGGCGGGATGATATAGCCAAACATCCGCCGCTTTAAAAGAGTCGGACAATGGTGAAGGACAGTCCGCCGGCACGCCGCAGGCGGCGGTCGTACAGCACCGCAAACACAATGCCCAGCACAAAGCCCAAGCCGGCAATGGTGTATCGCAGGGCCGTGGCAATCTGGGGACCGGGAAGAAAATATCCCAGGAAAAACAGCACCACCGGGGTGATATAGACCAGTGCCACAATGCCCAGCATCTTGCGGGTACTGCTCTCCACCACGACCTTTTGTCCCGGCCTGGCACCCACAGGGTTTTGGGCCTTTGCGTGGACCGCCACGCCGGAGACGCCGCAGCCGGCGCACTCCTCGCAGTCGTGTCCGCAGGCGGATTTACGAGGTACGGAAATCTCCGCGTGGTTCGCGTCAAGAATCCGTTCCACTGTTGCGATTTGTGTCATGTTTCTTCTCCTTGCTTTTCGCTGATGGTCACCCGCAGTTGATATGTGCCGGATACGCCCACATCGCCGCCGCTTTCCACCAGCACGGTTGCCGGCACGGTATAGCTGCCGGCGGCGGAGCTAAAGTCCGTCAAATCGGCCAACACCAGAATATCTTCTCCCGAGACGGCCATCACATCCGCGTCTGTGCCAAAAATCGCCACAGGCAATTCCTCTGTCAATACCGTAGCCGTTTTGCCCTCCGGCACATTTTCCAGGCGGAATTGGGACGTGGTCAGCGTGGTGCTGTGCATATCCCGAAAGGCAATGCGCAAGGTGGCCCGGGTGACGCCGCTGAGATTTTCACAGCCCTCCGGCAGGGAAATCGCGTAATTATACGTGGTATTTCCGCCCAGAGAAATCAGATCAAATTCATCCAATACGATGCTCTCCACGCCCTCCAGCAGTGCCGCGTCGCCGGTGACCACCACGGTGGCGGGAGAGATGGTGTAGTCCACATTTGTCAAGCGCACGCCGGGAGACTCCAAGAATTTCATCTCCAGCCGCAGCTCCTTGGTCACATTCACCGGCAGTGTCACCTGCACCTGGTCCACAGTGGCATGAACGCCCTTGCCGTCCAGCAAATTGTCCTGCGCGTCGTAGAACTGATACGCCAAGGTCTGCTTGACGGTGGCGTTGGCGTTGTCAATTTTCAAAACCACCTTGGCATAACTCACGGGGGCCAAATCCGCTTCCTGTCCGCGAATTTCCAGAATATTGGGCTGCATCCGCAGCTCCCCCGCGCTATATCCCTCTGCCACAGTGCCTTGCACCTCGCAACGCACATCCACTTCCTTGCTGTACAGCTCGCCGATATTCACCTTGACCATATAGGAGCTGAAATTTTTGACGGTCAAATTCCCGGAAAATTTGGCCGGGTCCTTTGGCGGATTGGGATAGATGATGCGATAGGTGAGGTTCTGGCTGCCGGTGGAGGTGATGTTGGATAAATCCGCTTGAATCCGCACTGCGGTCTTGTCCAATTGGGCAACAATGCCCCGGACCCCCTCCACCGTCAAGCTGACGGTTTTGTCGCTGTCATCTAGCAGCATCAGGCCCCGCTCCGCCAGCGTGGTAGTTTCGCCCAAATATTCCACAGGGATATCATTGATTTCAGTGGTGACCCGGGTGCCGTTGTCCATGTCCACATAGAGCCAAATGCCCACGGCAATCAACAGCGACAGTCCGCAATAAACCATTTTTCGTTTGCTTAATTTATTCCGCATCGTTCCCGTCCTTTTTGCTCCGCAGTACATTCAGCAGGCTGAATTTCTGTTTGTCCGATTCGCCGTCATCCTGCGGGAGCAGTTCGTTGCGCAGCAGGTTTTCCAACGTCTCCGGCTTGAGATGCCGCTTGAGCATCCCGCCGATGGCCACGGAGATGGAGCCTGTCTCCTCCGACACAATGACCACCACCGCGTCGGAATTTTCGCTCATGCCGATGCCCGCCCGGTGCCGCATACCCAAATCCCGGGAGAGGTTCACATTTTTGCTCAGCGGGAGCATACAGCCCGCGCCCAATACCCGGCCCTGCCGGACAATCACCGCGCCGTCGTGCATGGGGGCTTTGACGAAGAAGATATTTTTCAGCAGCTCGCCGGACACTGCCGCGTCCAGCACCGTGCCACTGCGGACCATATCGTCCAAAATAATTTCCCGCTCAAACACAATCAGTGCGCCGGTGCGGGTCTGGGACATCTCCGAACAGGCCAGCACCGTCTGGCTGATGGTGTGCTCCAACGCGTCCCCCGCCTCACTGCGGATAAAAAAGCCAATGAAGCGGCGGCTGCCCATCTGCTCCAAAATCCGGCGGATTTCCGGCTGGAACAAAATAATGAGAGCCAGTACGCCCACCTGCACCATGTGGCTCATGATGTAGGTAATGCCGTTTAATTCCAGGAAGGAGGCCATCCACAAAACGAGTAAAAAGACGATGAGTCCCTTGAGTAAGCTGGCGGCCTTTGTACTCTTAATCAGGTCCAAAACCTTGTAGAGCACAAAGGCCATGATGCCAATATCTAAGAAGTCTGTGACCTGAATGGTCAGCAGATAACGACCCACCACCGCCAGCCATTCCGCAAAGTTCAAATCCATTTTGACGTCCTCATCCCTTTCAGGCCATGAATGCTTTTATTATATAAAATTTATGGGTAAAAAGCAAGGTAATCTGGGCTAAAATTCACGGTTCGTTCAGAAATTCAGGCTAAAATTTTCTCCATGGCGGACAAAAAGCATTGAATTTCCTCTGCGGTGTTAAAATAGGAGAAGCTGAGCCGCACCGCGCCGGTGTGGAGTGTGCCCGCACTGCCGTGGGCCAGCGGCGCGCAGTGCATCCCCGCCCGGACAGCAATGCCCGCATCTCCCAGTGCGCTGCCCATGGTTTCCACGTCCCGTCCCTCCACAACAAACGCCACCACACCCGTCTGGGCGGCCAAATCCGGCCGGGCAAATACCTGCACACCGGGCAGCCGCCGCAGTCCCTCCGCCGCCAGTTGGGCCAAGGTGCGCTCGTGATTGCAGATGGCATCCGGCCCTGTTTCCCGTACCATCCGCACACCGGCCAGCAGCCCCGCGATTCCGGGCATATTGTGGGTGCCGGCCTCCAAGCGGTCCGGCAAAAATTGCGGCATATCCTGGCTCATGGAAAGACTGCCGGTGCCACCCTCCAACAGCGTGGTGATGGGCGTGCGCGCGCCGCAGAGCAATACGCCCGTTCCCTGGGGGCCGTAAAGTCCCTTATGCCCCGGCATAGCGATGAAGTCCGGGCATAGCGCCGCCATGTCCAGAGGTAAAATTCCCGCGGATTGGGACGCGTCGATTATCAGCGGCACGCCCCGCTCCCGGCAAATTTGAGCCACCGTCTCCACAGGCTGTACAAAGCCGAACACATTGGAGACATGGTTGCAAATCACAGCGGCGGTGTCCGGCGTGATGGCCGCCGCAAAGGCCTCCGCCGCCAAATCCGGGCGAAACAGCGGCGCTTCCGCCACCACAATTTCCGCGCCCAGAGCGTGGAGAGGCCGGGTGACGGCGTTGTGCTCATAGCCGGAAATCACCACCCGATTCCCCGGGTGGACCAAGCTTTTGATGGCGATGTTCAAAGCGTGGGTGGCATTTAGGGTAAACACCACCTGCTCCGGGGATGGAACGTGATATAAGCCTGCCACTTCTTCCCGGCAGGCAAAGGCCGTGTCCGCGGCCCGCATAGCCGCGCCATAGCCCCCCCGACCGGGGGAGCTCATGGTTTCCAGCGCGTCCAGCATGGCCTCCGCCACAGCTTTCGGCTTTTGGAAGGTGGTGGCGGCACTGTCAAAATAAATCATGTGATGACCATTCCTCTCCTATTTTTTAAGTGTAATACGACCACGAATGGTCATCCGAATACCTCTCGCTGCAACCGGCGCCTATCTGGACTGGGTTTTAAATATTTGAACAGGGTTTAAATTTTCCCTGCGCAGCACGTTTAAAGCCGCCGTCAAATCTCCCTCTGAAATTCGGACGGCGTAGGCGCAGCCGGACTCGCTCAAGTTTCTCGGCGCGCGAAAAATTTGGCAGGAAATACCCGCTCGGACCAGCGCGGACTGCATCCGCTGGGCAAAGGTCACAGAGCGGGCAATGATCAGGTAATATTCCACGGGTATCCCTCCTCTCCTCTCATCTTATGAGGCGGCGTGGAGAGGGTGCAAAAAACATGGCGGCAAATCAAAGATTTGCCGCCATGTTTTTCTTTTACTGCGCTTCGACCATTTCCAACAGCACCACAGCGTGGGCGGACATCCCGGAGCCGTTTCCGGTGAAGCCCAGCTGCTCCTCCGTAGTCGCCTTCACATTCACCCGAAGGGGGTCAATCCCCAGTGCGGCGGCGATATTCTCCGTCATTTTCTGCTTGTAGGGTGCAATTTTCGGAGCTTGGGCTACCAGCGTGCTGTCAATATTCACCACGGCATAGCCCCGGGTCTCCATGACCTCCGCCAGATTTTTCAGCAGCTTCATACTGGAAATTCCCCGGTATGCCTCATCGCTGTCGGGAAAGAGCTTGCCGATGTCGCCCAGTCCCATCGCCCCCACCAACGCGTCCATCACGGCGTGGACCAGCACGTCGGCGTCAGAATGGCCGAACAGCCCCCGCTTGTAGGGAATGCTCACGCCGCCTAAAATCAGCGGGCGATCCTCCGTCAGTCGATGGACGTCGTAGCCCTGCCCGATACGCAAATTTGTCATGTCCGGTCCTCCCTTGCGTGCAAAATCGCCTCCGCCAACACCAGGTCCAGCGGCGTGGTAATCTTGATATTTTCTTCCAAGCCCTCGGTTAAATATACCACCTTGCCCAGTCGTTCCACAGCGGAGCAATCGTCGGTGATGTCCGCGCCCTGGTCCAGGGCCGATTGCAGCGCCGCCTTTAGTAAACTGGCCTCAAACACTTGGGGTGTCTGCACTGCAACCAATGTGGAACGGTCCAGGGTGCGCTCCACCGCGCCGTCCCGGGCCACCTTGACGGTGTCCTTCACCGCAATGGCGGGGACCGCCGCGGCACAGCGGGCGGCAACTTCAATGACGGAATCAATGAGCGTTGACGTCGCCAAGGGTCTTGCCCCATCGTGAACCGCCAGCAGCTCCGCACGGCTGTCCGCCTCAATTGCCGCCAACAGTGCGGAATGGGTACGGCTGGTGCCGCCCCGCACCACCTTGGTGGCCTTGGTGATTTCGTATGTATGGCAGAGCTGAGAGATGGTCACAATATCCGTCTCCCGGGTGGCAATCACAATCTCGTCCACCCGGCTGGCCGCTTGCAACGCGCCCAGTGTTCGGGCCAGCACCGGTACGCCGTCCAGCTCCTCCAGCAGTTTGTTGACGCCGCCCATCCGGGAGGAATTTCCCGCAGCTACTACCAGCGCCGAACACCAGGGGCGCTGTGCGTCCCTCAATTTTTTAAAAAATTGCACGATGTGGTCGTCCCTTCAAAAAAAGTCATTTGTCCGCCGGCTCCATCATGGCGCAGTTGACCCGGGCCTCCATGGCGTCGTAGTCAGACTGCTCAGAGAGCACCAACTCCGAAATTAAAATTTGCTTGGCATTGTGCAGCATTTTCCGCTCTCCCGTGGAGAGGCCACGCTGGCCGTCCCGGTGCATCAGCGCCTTGATCACCCGGGCAACCTCATATAAATCGCCGCTTTTCAGCCGCACCATATTCTCTCGGTAGCGCTTGTTCCAGTTGGTGGTTTCCTCCATTGTGATGGAGGGCATGGCCTGCAAAAGTGCCTCCGCCTCCTCCAACCCCACAATGGCCCGGATGCCGATGACCTCGCTGTTGGCTGTGGGAATTTTCAAGAGAAGGCCGCTCACCGGCATTTTAAAGACGTAGTATTCCTGCGTATTGCCGCTGATTTTTTCCTGAACAATGGCGTCAATAATCCCCGCTCCGTGCATAGGATGAACAATCTGGTCCCCAATGCAAAACATAATATGCCCCTTCCTGTTTCAGTTGGAGCGGTTCTTTGGCGGTTATTGTACAGTTGATTTCCTGCAAAATCAACTGTGCTTTGTGTCACGCACGCTTCTCTAAAAAAGCCGCTATAACTCCTAGAATATTATATCGCACTTTTCTCCGCTTTACAAGCGATTTCCATTTTTTAGAAAATCAAATCCGGGAATTGGGACAAAAAAGTCAGGCGGCCTAGGCCGCCTGACTCAAAATAATTAGAATTACTTGTTGGACCGCCGCCAGATGTGCATTTTCTCCGCCTCGGCAATCAGCTCCTCGCGGAACTGGGGATGCGCCAGGCCAATCAAGCCCTCAGCCCGCTCCCAAGTGGACTTGCCCTTCACGTTGAACTTGCCGTACTCGGTGACCACCCAGTGCAAATTGGTGCGGGTGGCGGTGGCGATGGTGCCCTCCATCATGGTGGGGCGGATGCGGGATTTCAGCTGTCCGCTCTTTTTATCCATAAAGGAGGAGGAGCAGCAGATAAAGCTCTTGCCGCCCTTGGAGAGATACGCGCCCATGACAAAGTCCTGCTGGCCGCCTGCGCCGGAGATATGGCTGGTGCCGGAGGACTCGGAGGAGACCTGACCGAACAGGTCAATGTCCACTGCGCCGTTGATGGAGACAAAGTTGTCAATCTGGGACACCCGGGAAATATCGTTGACATAGCTCACCGGTGCGCACATACACTCGGGGTTGTTGTTCAGATAGTCGTACAATCTCTGGGTACCGGCGGCGAAGGCGTAGGTCTGGCGGCCCTTGTCGAAGGGCTTGCGCGCGCCGGTGATTTTTCCGGCTGCGGCCATGTCCACGAATGCGTCTACGTACATTTCTGTGTGAATGCCCAAATCCGTCAGGTCGGACTCCGCAATCATCTTGCCGATGGTGCTGGGCATAGAGCCGATGCCCAACTGCAAGCAGGCGCCGTTGGGAATTTCGGGCACCACCAGGTTGGCCACTGCCAAATCCACCTCGGAGGGGGCACCGCTGCCGCCCAATTGCTCCATGGGGGCGTTGTCCCCTTCTACAATCATGTCAATCTGGCTGATGTGGACGCAGTTGTCAAAGCCGCCCAAGCAGATGGGAATATTTTTGTTGATTTCAAGGATGATGACCTTGGCCGTGTCGCACACGGCCTTCAGGTGGGAGCCGTTGGGGCCGAAGTTAAACCAGCCGTGTTCATCCATGGGTGCCACCTGGAACATGGCAACGTCGGGGGGGGCAATGCAGTTGCGATAATAGCCCGGCAGCTCGGAGTAACGCAGGGGGATGTAATAGGCCATACCCTCGTGGAGCATTTTGCGCTCCACACCGCTCATGTGCCAAGAGTTCCAGGAAAAATGGTCAGCAACATTGGGCACGTCGGCAATAGCGGGGCGGCGCGTGAGGATACCGCCGCGAATTTTGACGTCACTCAACTCCTCTGCCCGGCGGGCCAGGGCGGCGTCCAACACATTGGCGGAGCAGGTACTCCAACCGTAGTCCAGCCACATGCCGGATTTGACGACCTTGACCGCCTCGTCGGCGGTGGTCAATTTCTGCTTGTATGCGTCCTGATAGCTCATGAAAGTTCCTCCCATATTATTTTCTGTTGATACAGTTTGTTCCTCTTAGATTGTCAAGATTATAACATATCGGTTTTCTCAATGCAATCCCAAAACGTGAAAAGAATCACACAATCTCGTAAAAAAGGGGCAGACCTTGTCTGCCCCTTTTTAAACGTCTTGAATTACTGTGCGTCGCCTTCGGCTTCCACGTCGGCTTCCGCCTCGGTGTGCTCCTCGGGAACCAGCAGTGCGCGGATGGACAGAGAAATCTTCTTCTTCTCCTCGTCCACGGCGGTGATTTTTGCATCCACCACCTGGCCCTCAGACACCACGTCCTCCGGCTTGTCCACGCGGCAGTCTGCCAACTGGGAAATATGAATCAGGCCATCCACACCGGGAACCACCTCGGCAAAGGCGCCAAAGGTCATCAGCTTGACAACCTTGACGGAAACCACATCGCCCACGGCGTACTTACCCATGAACTGGCCCCAGGGATCGACGCTCTTGTCCTTCACGCCCAGAGAAATCTTGCGCTTCTCCGCGTCGAAAGCAATCACGTACACATCCATGGTGTCGCCCACAGCGCACACCTCGGCGGGATTCTTAATCCGGCTCCAGCTCAGCTCGGAGATATGTACCATGCCATCCACGCCGCCGATGTCCACAAAGACACCATAGGAGGTCATGGATTTGACGATACCGGTATAGTGCTTGCCCACCTCAATCACGGACCAGACCTGGTCCTGCGCGGCTCTGCGGGCCTCGTCCGCCACAGAGCGGATGGAGCCGACCACACGGCGGCGGGCACGGTTGACCTCAGTGATGCGCAGTTGGACCTTCTGCTTGAGCATGGCAGACAGCTCCGCGCCACGGGGCAGACCGCTCTGGGAAGCGGGAACGAACACGCGGACGCCCTTCACGGACACCACGATACCGCCCTTGTTCTCCTCTGTGACAACACCTTCCATGACCACCTTGCTGTCCACGGCGTCTTCGATGTTCTCCCAGATTTTCACAGCGTCCAAGCGCTTCTTGGACAGCTCGGCGTAACCCTCCACGTCGTTGACGCGGACGATGTAAGTCTCAATTTCATCGCCAACCTTGACGATGTCCTCGGGTTTCACATTGGGGTCATCCGACAGCTCGCTGATTTTGATGTAAGCTGCCTGCTTCGCCCCCACGTCCACCTGCACCTCAGTCGGTGTGATGGCCGTGACAATGCCGGTTACCTTCTCTCCTGTATTTAAAGTTTTAAAAGACTGATTCAGTAATTCTTCGAAAGATTCTTCGACGTCCTCGACGGCTTTGATTTCTTCACTCATGGTTGCATATACCTCCTTAATGATGCCCGCAGGCGTG
>JAVVPH010000004.1:0-24689 GCA_036655835.1 Oscillibacter sp. | reverse complement strand
AATCCCAGCGGGCGGCACGCCGCAAAACCGGGACTGTCCGAACCGGGACTATTCACGCCAAACCGCTTCGGGAGCGGCGAACCGGTGCCCATTCCCCCGGTGGAATCCGCAGGCCATCCGGGGATTTTTCAGTCTGTGGGGCCATTGGGATTTTGGGGCAGACCCGCCACTGCGGCATCGGAACCCCCCGCCGCCGGCCGCTCCGCCAAAAAGCTGCAGACAGCGACCTCGCTCCAGGCCTCGTTGCCGTTCCGGGAAGCGCGGGTGACCACCGCCCACGCCCCGCCGGTGCCGTCGTCCACGGTAAAGACCCGCAGGATCACATCCTGGGTGGTTTTGGCAGATTTTATCTGCACCAGACCGCTGCTGGTGTCCAGATTTCCAAAGTACTGGGAGACGAAGCTCAACTCCCCCGCCCCCGCGTCCGCCGCCGCCCCACGGAGCAAATTTTCCGCCGATTCAGCCTCCCCTAGCCCCCTGTCCACGTGGTACACCAGCACCGCCGTGTTGGCATCCGCCGGGTCGTGCCAAAAGCCCACGCACTGTCGGGTGGAGGTGGCGGCATCCGGCGGATTTTCCACGGTTTTTTCCGCCACCCACCGCTCCGGGATATAGAGACTCCATTGGTTTGCGGCCTGCTCCAAGCGGTAAATCGCCGGGGTGAACTCCGGGTCGGTGAACATCTCAAATGTCAACTGGTCGGGGCGCAGGCCGGTTTGCCTGTGGAGCAGCTCCGCGGCATAAAAATTGTAGTTGCCCAGATAGATTTCGCCAACGGTGCCTTCTATGGTGCTGTCCAATTGGGTGCAGGTGCCGTCCCTCCCCCGCCAGAGGGCAAACACCGGCTGGTTATAGCTGTCTCCCCCGGGACCCACGGTGAGCCAGTCCCCCAACAGCGTCATCGCCCCTGCCAAGGGAATTTTATCCGGATTTTTCAGCTTTAGCTGATAGGCCAGGGACCAGATTTCAATTTGCCCGCTGCCGTCCTTGGCGGGCAGTACCTCCACCTGCGTCAGACCGGTTTGGCGGCTATCCAGTACCGTTATGTGGGTGTTGCTGAAAAAATTCTCTTCGCTGAAGTCGTCCCCCAGTTCGTAGCACGTCTCCGTGTAGGCAATCGCCTTGCGGAGATACGTCTGGGCCATCTCGGTTACGAATGCGTCCGCCGCAGGGGTGCCCGGGTCGGGATTTCCATAGAAAACCACTTCGCCGGGGGTGAAGCAAATCGCCCCCTCCTGCGGCGCGCCGTCCGGCGAAGCCTGATAGCGGATGGGCAGGAGATCCCCCTGCATCCGGTCGGGCATCACGTCGAGAATCTGCCAATCCGGCCGGGCGTTTTTCAGCAGGGCGTTGATGTCCGCCATATACAAAATGCCGTCCTGGCGATAATAATAGTAGGATTCATAGCCGTGGTAGAACCACAGCAGCTCCTTTTCCCCGTCGTCGTTCAAGTCCTGCTCCACCACGAAATTGGAGCAGGCCGCCAGCAGGACGGGGAGGTCGTTTTCGTCTAAGTAGTAATAATCGTAGGCGGTATAGGCCGCGCCCCGGCGGCACTCGATGCGGAAGCCGTCGTGGCCGAATACGTCCGTATAGTCCGTGACCCTATACTGGTCCGTGTAGGCGTTCTCCTCCCGGGCAAAGCGGGTGAGGGTATCGCCCCGGCGCAAGGCCCAGTATTTAAAATCTCCGCTGGGGTCCCAGTAGCAAACCACCTCGCCGCCCTCCGCCAAGGCGTGGACGGTGAGCAGCTCTCCCATGGTGTCGGCGGAGGCGGTAGAGGGTGTCATGCCGCCATCAAGGCTGTACGGCTCCCCTTCCAGTGCCAAGCTGAGAAGGAGGGTGGAATACCCTAGAGGCGGGGTGTCCTCCTGGGCATCCTCCTCCGGCAGAGCCTTCTGGGTGCAGGCCACCAGGGACATGGCAAGCACCGTGAGAACCACGCAGAGAATGGCTACCCCCGCGCCTCGGCGGCGATTTTTCGTGGAGAGGATGTTGGTGAGACGCTCCTTCATAACCGTTTTTCCGCCGTAAAAATAAGTAGACAGGCCGCTTTGCCGTCCCCGATGGAGCGTGTCCAGCAGCACCGCGCCGTAGATGCGGCGGTCCTCTGCCGTGGCATCGGCGCAGACCGTCTCGTCGCAGGCCCGCTCCATGTCCCCATTGGCCTCCCGCCGGAGGAGCCACACCGCCGGATTGAACCAGTGGAGGGCGTTTGCCAACAGCACCGCCGCCTTCCAGGGAAGGTCATGACAGTGCCAATGGGTCAGCTCGTGGCGGAGAATGCAGTCCGCCGACTCCGCCGGATAGTCCTCCGCCGGAAGCAGCAATTTAGGGCGGACCAGACCCCGCAATTGGGGACTGCCCACGCCGGGGCAGATCACCAGTGCGGGAGCGGGGCCGGATAAGGCCATATCGGCGCAAATGGTTTCATACTGCGCCTGCAACGCGGGGTTTTCCGCGGCATGGCCCCACCGGCGCACCCGCCGGGCAACCACCGCGCCGCCCAGGGCTTGCCACAGGAGAAAAATCCCCGCGCCCGCAAGCCACACAAGCGCCAACAGCGCAAGCAGGTCCACCCGGCGCTCCGGCAGGGGCTGAACCACGGCGGGGTAAGCACTGCTCAAGGCCGCATTGTACTGGGGGGTGAAATATTCCCGGGGCCAAGCCGTCACATCCGCGCCGTAGCGCTCCTCCATGGTGGCCTCCGGGGCGATGAGCTTCACGCCGCTTTCCGCCACCAGCACCTGCCGCTGGGGCAGGCGAAGCGTGACATGGGGCAGGCTGTCCGGCAGGCGGAAAAATCCGCCGAAAATCAGCACCAGTGCCAGCAGGCACCAGAGTTTTCGCTTCCACCCGGCGGTAAAGGCCTTGTTCCACAGCGGCGCGGCGGCGGCAAGCACCAGGGTCACGCCCCCCACCACAAGGGAGGTCCGCAGGACGTTTAAAAACAGCTCGTTCATGTCAATATTCCTCCAAAAACCGCCGCAGCTCCCGCAAATCTTCCTCGCTGACAGACTTTCCATCCACCAAAGAGGCCACCAAGCCCGTGACGGAGTTGCCGTAAAGCTTCTCCAGTACCGTACGCCCCTCGCTCTGGCGATAGTCCTCCTCCGTGATGGCGGGGAGATAAAAATTGTGCCGCCCCCGCTTGTCGCAAACCAGAAAACCCTTGTCCGCCAAGCGGCCCAGCACCGTCAAAAGGGTCGCCTGCCCCCAGGTGCGCTTGCCCTTGAGCTGCTGCAAAATATAGGCGGAGGTGACCTCCTCCCCCGCCCGCCAGGCCGCCTGCATGACCTCCAGCTCCGCGTCGCCCAATCGTTTCCGCTCCTGCTGCATTTGCGTTCCCTCCCATTCAATGGCACAGCCGTGTAAGTTAATTATATGGTACAACTGTGTAAATGAAAAGTCAAGTGAAATTGGAAAAGGGGGACGAAACTTCGCCCCGCCGGGTTAGGGTGCCAGCAGCGTGTTGTAGTCCACCTGCAAAATCTCGCACAGCTTGTCAATTTCATAGATGGAAACCGCCCGGCGGCCGGTTTCGATTTTCCAAATCATCTCTGATGTCAAATCGCACTCCGCAGTCTGCAATTGCGCCGCCAACTGCTTTTGTGTCAGGCCTCTTTGCTCGCGATAGTACGCAACTTGTCGCCCAATATTTCGTTTTTTAGGAGTAGAACGATTCATAAATGCACTCCATATATAGAATTTAACTTGATTATAGAGTGCGTCTTCCTTTATAATAGCCATATATGGAGGTATCAGAATGGAAACAGAATTTTTTACCGGGCATCCGCAGCCGTACAGCCGCCCTCTGCGGCAAATTGCGGCTTTGATTGCCGGGCGCAGTGACGATGCAAGCTGTGTGGCAGAAATTTCCGCCCTGCTGCGGCAGTATGGCATTGCGGTTGACCACGGGTGAAAAGGCTGTTGCGCCGCAACAGCCTTTTCCTTTTACAGCCACGCGCCCACCGTGAGGAACGCCAATGTGAGGAGGAAGAACACCGCCACCAGCTTCCACACGTACTTGACCCAGCGGTCGTAGGGGACGTGACCCAAGGCCAGTGCGCCCATGACCACCGCCGCCGTGGGGGTGATTAAATTCACCAGGCCCGAGGCCGTTTGAAACGCCGTGACCACCAGCTCTCCCCCCACCCCCGCGAATTGCCCCAGGGGGGCCACGATGGGCACGGACAGGGTAGCCAGGCCCGAGGAGGAGGGAATCAGCACCGTGAGGGGCAGATACAGCAGATAAACCAACAGCACAAAGCTGACGGAACCCGCCCCGGCCAGGGCCTGCTCCCCCCAGTGGAGAATGGTATCGGTGACGCCGCCGTCGTTCATCAGCACGGTGATGCCCCGGGAGATGCCGATGATAAACGCCACGCCCAACAAATCCGCACAGCCCGCCACGTAGGTTTCCGCCATGGTTTCCTCCCCCATGCGGTCAATCAGGCCGATGACGATGCCGCTGACCAAAAAGAGGGCGGACAGCTCCGGGAACCACCAGCCCAGGGCCGGCAGGGGCAGGCCCATATCCCCAAAGGGAATCACACCGTAAATCATGGTCAAAAACGTGAGGGCGAACACCACCAGAATCACCTTTCGCCGGGGCGTGAGGGGCAGGACCTCTCCCACGGAGACATGGAGCTGTCCCGCCCCCACGCCCACCACGGAGGCGGCGGGATTGTGCTTCACCTTTTGGGCGTAGGCCATGACAAACCAGATGGCCACGCCCTCCAACACCACCCACATCGCCAGCCGCAGCGGCAGGCCCTGGCCCAGGGACACCCCGGCAAAGCCCGAGGCGATGCCGGTGGCAAAGGGGTTGACGGTGGAGCAAATCACGCCGGCTCCCGCCCCCAGGAGAATCACGGAAATGCCCACCACCGCGTCGTACCCGGCAGCCATGAACACCGGAATCAGCAGGGGGAAAAAGGCCATTGTCTCCTCCCACATGCCATAGGTGCTGCCGCCCAGACCGAAGAGGAGCATCAAAATCGGGATGAGCCATTTTTCCTTGCCCCCCAGGCGGGCGATGACGTTGCTCACCCCTGCGTCAATGGCGCCGGTTTTCATCACCACGCCCAAAAAGCCGCCCACCATTAAAATAAACACGCACACGTCCACCGCGTCGTAAAACCCGGAGAAGGCGGCTTTTGCCACGTCCCCCGCCCCCTGGGGATTGGCGGGTATGGCGTGATAGCTGCCGCTTTGGGGGATGCCGTCCACATAGCTGTAAGCCCCCGCCGGGATGAACCAGGTGGCAATGGCCACCAGAATAATCAGCAGGAATAAAATGGTGTAGGCGGTGGGCATTTTAAATTTGGATTGAACTGTTTCCAAGGGGATTTTCCCTCCCTTTACGTTCCGATGGTGGCCACCAGGACCGCCTTAATGGAGTGCATCCGATTTTCCGCCTCGTCAAACACCACGCTGTGTCGGCTGCGGAACACCCCGTCGGTGACCTCCCGGATGTCCACGCCCTTTTCCTGCCACTCCTTGGCCATTTTCGTCTCAAAATCGTGGAAGGAGGGCAGGCAGTGGAGGTACAGCACGTCGGGATTGCCGGTGGCGGCTAGGGTTTCCTCCGTGACGCGGTAGGGGGCCAGCAGCTTGGCCCGGTCGGGAATCAGGGCCTCCTCGCCCATGGAGGCCCAAATGTCGCCGTAAATCACGTCCGCACCGGCAAGGCAGGCGGTGTCGTCGGTAATTTCAATCTGCGCGCCGGTGCCGGCGGCAATGTCGTACACCCGCTTCACCAGTCCCCGGTCCATTTCCCCGGCCAGTTTTTTGGGTCCCAACCCCACGAAATGCAGGCCCATTTTCGCCGCGCCCAGCATCCACGCGTAGCACATATTGTTCCGCACATCGCCGGGAAACACCACCTTCACCTGGTTCAGGGGCTTGGCGCAGTGCTCCTCAATGGTCATCAGGTCCGCCAGAATCTGGGTGGGATGGTCCGCGTCGGTGAGGCCGTTCCACACCGGGACCCCGGAAAATTTCGCCAAGTCCTCCACGGCCTTTTGGTCGTAGCCCCGGTACTCAATGCCGTCAAAAAACCGGCCCAGGACCTTGGCGGTATCCTCCAGTGACTCCTTTTTCCCCATTTGGGAGCTGGCGGCATCCAGATAGGTGACGTGGGCGCCCTCCTGGGTGGCAGCCACCTCAAAGGAGCAGCGGGTGCGGGTGGAGGTCTTTTCAAACAGCAGTACAATGTGCTTGCCCCGCATGGTGGGGTCCCACAGGCCCGCCCGGCGCTTGGCCTTCAGGTCGTGGCCCAAATCCAACAGATACCGGATTTCAGCGGGGGTAAACGCCTCCAAGGTCAGAAAACTCCGGCCCTTTAAATTAATCGCCATTCCTTTATTTCTCCTTTTCTTGATTCTGGGGCAAATCCTCCCGCCACAGGGGCATGGACATACACCGCGGTCCGCCCCGCCCCCGGGACAGCTCCCCGCTGGGGATGGCGTGGATGCGGACCCCCGCCTCCTCCAGAGAGCGGTTGGTGACATAGTTGCGGGAGTAGACCACCACCTCGCCGGGGGCGATGGCCAGGGTGTTGCTGCCGTCGCTCCACTGCTCCCGGGCGGCATCCACCTCGCTGCCCTCGCCGCAGGGGATGAGGGTGACCTGGTCCAGCTCCAAATGCTCCTTTAAAATGTCCTCCAAGCGTCCGTCCTCCTGGCGGATGGTCATTTTTCCGCTCTCGTCCAGCTCCATGACAAACACGGTAATTTGCTGCAAGATATTGGGATGCACCGTAAATTTATCCACATCCACCATGGTGAACACCGTGTCCAGGTGCATGAAGGACCGGGTTTTGGGAATGTTGAAGGCCAGAATTTTTCGGAAGGTTTTGCTCTGGGTCAAAATCGTCTCCGCCAGCTGGTCGATGGAGTCCTCCTGGGTGCGCTGGGAGATGCCCACCGCCAGCACCTTGGGGGACAGCACCAAAATATCGCCGCCCTCCAGGGAGGAGGTCTCGCCCCGGTCATACCAGCGGGGCACCCGCTGATACTCCGGGTGATGCTCGAAAATGAATTTGCCGAACAGCGTCTCCCGGTGGCGGGTGGCGGTGTGCATTTTGTGGAGGGAGACGCCGGTGCCGATGGTGGCGAAGGGGTCCCGGGTAAAATAGAGGTTGGGCATGGGGTCCACGGCGAAGGGATACTCGTTTTCCGACGCGGTGAGATAGTCCCCCAGCTTGGCGCTGTCACTGCGGAGCTGGGCCTTGCGCACGCCCGCCATCATCGCCGCCACCATTTCCTGCTCCGGCAGGGCGGAGAAAAAATCGCTGAGACTCTCCCGGAGACGCTCCTCCCGGATGTCGGATTCGTCCAGAAATTCCCGAAGCAGCTCCCGGCGCACGTCGTCGCTTGTGAGGGATTGAACCACCAAATCCCCCAGATACACCACCTCCACCCCCTGGCCCCGCAGGCAGTCGGCAAAGGCATCGTGTTCCTTTTGCGCCTCTTTTAAATAGGGGATGTCGTCAAACAGCAGGCGCTCCAAATATTCGGGCATGAGATTTTCCAGCTCCCGCCCGGGGCGGTGCAGCAGCACCTTTTTCAGCCGCCCGATTTCAGAGGTATTATGAATCCCGGTTTCCAAAATGCAGTCACTCCTTTGTGTGTTACGGTCGTTCTGGCTTAGGGTTTCTGATTTTTTCGTTTTCATGCGCGGATTCCCGATTTTAGGCAAAAAAAGACCGGCTGCATCCAAGCAACCGGTCTTTTCAAAAATTTTTACCAGCGGTCCGTCCAACCGCAGTCCTCCCCCTGGGCGGAAAATGGCTCAGGAAACTCCCCGCTGTGGGCCACGGCCCGGCGGACCTGCTCCGTCAAATCCGGGAGCGTGGTTTCATCGTACTCCGAAAATTCCTCGGCGGTCATCAAAACCGCGCCGATGCGCTCCATATCCTCCAAATTCACCCGCTGAATTTCCTCCGTCTGGGAGGAACAGCAGTCCTCCAGCACCACCACGTTGTAGTCCAGGGCGATGGCGTCGTAGCAGGTGGTGCGGATGCAGTTGGGGGTGGTGGTGCCCGCCAAAATCACGGTGTGAATCCCCAATCTCCGCAAAATCAGGTCCAGCTCCGTCTGAAAAAAGGCACTCCACCGGGGCTTGATGATGGTGTAATCCCCGGGCTGGGGCCGCAGACCCTCCGGGGCCTGGGCGCTGTTGTACCCGGTGGAGCCGGGGGTACAGGCCCGGCCTCCCGCCATCCAGCCGGCGTAGCGGGTCAGCTCCACATCACTGCCGTCCCCCCGGTAAATGCGCTTGACAAAAAAGACGGGGATGCCCTTTTCCCGGGCGGCAGTCAGGGTGGCCACGCAGGCGGGGACCGTTTTCATGGCGGGGCGAATGCAGTGGGCGGCCTCCGGCGTGACAAAGCCGTTCTCCATATCAATGAGAATATAGGCGGATCTGGTCAGATTTTGATTCATAAATCGTCCTCCGTAAAGCGATACAAGGTCATGTGGCGGTAGGTTTCCCCGGGGCGGAGCACGGAGTTGGGAAAATCGGCGTGATGCACCGCGTCGGGCCAATTTTGGGTTTCCAGACAGAGGGCGCTGCGGCGGGGATAGGGCGTGCCGTTTTTCCCCCGCTCCCCCGCCAAATAGTTGGCGGTATAGAGCTGCAAGCCGGGCTGGGTGGTTTCGCAGTCCATCCGCAGCCCGCCCGCCGCCACCGCCGCCACCCGCCGGGGCGGCCCATAGGGGCTGCGGCCCAACACGAAATTGTGGTCGTAGCCCGCGCCCAGCACCATCTGGGGATGCCCGCTTGCCAGTCCGTCCCCCAACCGCCGCATTTGCCGCAGGTCAAAGGGCGTGCCCTCCACGGGGAGCAGTGCGCCGGTGGGGGTGGAATTTGCATCCGCCTCCGTGATGCAGTCCGCAAAAATCTGCACCCGGTGGTCCTCGATGGTGCCGCCGCCGTTCAAATTAAAATAGCTGTGGTTGGTGAGATTCACCAAGGTCGGCGCGTCGGTTTTGGCATAATAGCTGATGGCTAGGGCGTTTGAGGAGCTGAGTGCGTAGGTCACCTCCACCTCCAAACGGCCGGGAAAGCCCGCCTCCCCGGCGGGACTGCAATAGCGCAGGCGCAAGCCGCCGTTTTCGTCCTCTTGGGCCTGCCAAATTTTTTGATGAAAGCCGGAATCGCCGCCGTGGAGACAGTTGGGGCCGGAATTGGCTGTCAGGGGATAGCGCTTGCCATCCAGCGAAAAGGCCGCGCCGCCGATGCGGTTGGCCACCCGGCCCACCAGAGCGCCGATATACTTATCTTGGTTTTCATAGTCCTCCAAGCGGTCAAAGCCCAGTACCACGTCCCGGGTACTGCCCCGGACCGGCACATGGAGGGCCCGGAGCGTGCCGCCGTAGGTCAAAATTTCGGCGGTCATCCCCCGGTCGTTTTTCAGGGTGAAGCAGTCCACCCCCTGTCCGTCCCGGGTGGTGCCAAAGGGGCGCATGGTCAGCTCTGTCAAGTCAAATCACCTGCTCCGTAAATCTTAAAAAGGCCGCGTTTCCTGCGGGGGTCCGTTTGTAAACCCCCGCGTGCTCCAGCACCGCGGCAAACACCTGCCCCACCTCCCGGCGGAGAATTTCGGCGGCGTTGGCGGCGGTGATGGTTTGGCGGGCGGCAATTTCCTCCGCCCAGTCGGCGTGCTTGGCAGTCAATTCATTCTGCCGCAAATCCCCGTGCTTGACAAGGCCCTCCGCCACCGCCTCCAATTCCTCAATCAAGCGGGCGGGCAGCACAGCCAGACCCATGACCTCAATGAGGCCGATGTTCTCCTTTTTGATGTGGTGCAGCTCGGCGTGGGGATGATACAGCCCCAGGGGATGCTCCGGGGTGGTGAGGTTGTTGCGCAGGACCAAATCCAGCTCAAATTTTCCATCCCGCATCCGGGCGATGGGGGTGATGGTGTTGTGGGGCTCGCCGTTGGTTTCGGCAAAAATGCAGGCGGTCTGGTCGGTATAGCCCCGCCAGCTGTCGAGAATTTTTTCCGCCAGCGCCGCCAAGCGGGTTCGGTCCCGGCAGGCAAGGCGCAGCACCGACATGGGCCACTTTACAATCCCCGCCGACACGTCGTCAAACCCGGCAAACTGCACCGGGCATTCCACCGGTGCCTTTTCCATGGCGAACACATAGCGTCCCCCCTGAAAATGGTCGTGGGCCAAAATGGAGCCGCCCACGATGGGCAAATCGGCGTTGGAGCCCACAAAATAATGGGGGAATTGGGCCACAAAATCCAGGAGCTTGTCAAAGCAGGCCCGGTCAATTTTCATGGGGGTATGTTGGGCGTTGAGGGCAATGCAGTGCTCGTTATAATACACGTAGGGCGAGTACTGCAAAAACCAGGGCGTGCCGTTGACGGTGATGGGAATCAGCCGCAGATTGCCCCGGGCGGGATGGTCCAGCCGCCCGGCGTAGCCCTCGTTTTCCCCGCAGAGCTGACACTGGGGATAGCCCCCGGCGGGCAGATTGCGGGCGGCGGCAATGGCCTTGGGGTCCTTTTCCGGCTTGGAGCGGTTGATGGTGATGTCCAAATCGCCGTAGTCCGTGGGCGCCAGCCAGTGCACATCCCTGCAAATCCGGTCCCGGCGGATATAATTGCTGTCCTGACTGAACTGATAATACCAGTTGGTAGCCGCCTGGGGGCTTTGGGCGTACAGCGTTTGAAACCGCCGCACCACCTGGGCCGGGCGGGGGGTGAGACGGCCCATCAGTGCCGTGTCCAGCAAATCCCGCCGGGTGACGGAGTCCTCCACCACGCCCCGGGCCACGGCATCGTCCAGTAATTCCTTCAAAATTTCAGGAAGCTCCGCGTTCACCTCTGTCCATTCAGGCGGGGTATAGGTATCCAGTCCCAACACCTCCAGCACGGCGTTGACGGCCCAAGTTTCCTCCCCGGGCTCAATCAGTCCGGCCCGCAGCGCGTAGGCGATCAATTGGCGAATGGCGGAGTCAACCATGGTGGATTTCCTCCGTGTAGCCGTGGGGATGGTCCTTGTGCCAAGCCCAGGCACTGGAAATAATCGTCTCCAAATCGGCGTATTGGGGCTTCCAGCCCAAAATTTTCTTGGCCTTTTCCGAGGAGGCCACTAGTTGGGCGGGGTCCCCGGCCCGGCGGGGGGAGAGGACGGCGGGGATGGGGTCCCCGGTGACCCTGCGGGCGGTTTCAATGACCTCCTGCACGGTGAAGCCCACGCCGTTGCCCAGATTGAACACGTCGCTCTTGCCGCCGCGCATCAGATAGTCCAGGGCCAAAATGTGGGCCTGGGCCAAATCCGTGACGTGGATATAATCTCGCACGCAGGTGCCGTCCACCGTGGGATAATCGGAGCCGAACACGGAAACCTGCTGACGCTGGTGGTTGGGCACCTGCAAAATCACGGGAATCAGGTGGGTTTCCGGGTCGTGGGCCTCGCCGATTTTCCCCGAGGGATGGGCGCCGCAGGCGTTGAAATACCGCAGGGCCACATAGCGCAGTCCGTGGGCCAGCGAGGTCCAGTTCATCATGTGCTCCATGGCCAGCTTCGTCTCGCCGTAGCAATTGGTGGGGCAGGTGGCATCGCTCTCCAAAATCGGCACCTGGGCCGGCTCGCCATAGGTGGCGGCGGTGGAGGAAAAGACGATTTGATTCACCCCATGGGCCACCATGGATTGCAGCAGCACCGTGGTGCCGCCCAGATTGTTGTCGTAATATTTCAGTGGGTTGGTCATGCTCTCCCCCACTTGGGAGCAGGCGGCGAAATGAATCACGCCGTCGATGTGCTCCTCCTCAAAAATCCGGTCGATCTCCGCCCGCTTGCGGATGTCGGCCTGATAAAATTTCGCCTTGGGATGAACGGCGGCGCGGAAGCCGGTGAGCAAATTGTCCACCACCACCACGTCCCGCCCCGCGTCAATCAACTCATACACCGTGTGGGAGCCGATATACCCGGCTCCGCCTAACACCAAAATAGACATGAATTTTTCTCCTTTTTAACCAAATAGCACGCAGCCGCCCTGGGGACGGATGCTGAGGACATGGCAGCTTCCCCGGCCCAAAAGCGCCTCCATCCGGGAGACAAATTGGGGCAGTACCCCAACCGGGACAAAGGCCTGGATGGTCCCGGCAAAGCCGCCGCCGTGGACCCGGACCGCGCCGCGGTCCCCCAAAATTTCCTCCGCCACGGCAAGGGCCACGGGGATGGCCTGCCGGCGGGGGGTGGCGGCTACGGAGGCGTTTTGCAGATACAGCGCGGAGGACCGGCCCGAGGCCCGGACCAGACGCAGAAATTCCTGAAAATCGCCCTGCTCCAGCGCGGTGCTCTCGCACTGCGCCCGGCGGTTTTCCCCGAAGAAATGCAGGGCGCGGAGGACGGCCCGGTCCCCCACCGTCTCCCGCAGGGCGGGGATGGCCCGCTCCAGCTCCGCCTCGTCCACCTCCCGCAGTACGCCCTTGCCCAAGGCGGCGGCCACGGCGCACATCTCCCGGGGGATGGCGGCGTACTCGTCGGTGAGGTCCGCGTGGTCCGCGCCGGAGTCGATGATGCACAATGCGTGCCCGGCGGCGGGAAAATCGAAGTCCACCCGGCGCACAAGGGGACTGGCGGGATTGGCGAAATCAATGGCCACGATGCCGCCCACGGCGGAGGCCATTTGGTCCATCAGACCGCAGGGCTTGCCGAAAAAGCGATTTTCCGCGGCCTGCCCGATTTGGGCGATGCGCACCGGGTCAAATCCGCCGCCGCAAAAGAAGTGATTCACCATCACGCCGATTAAAACCTCGTAGGCGGCGGAGGAGGAGAGTCCGGACCCGGCAGGCACGCCGGAGCAGACGTAGGCGTCAAATCCGCCGACGGCGTGGCCCTCGGCGGTCATCAGCGCCGCCACCCCCCGGACCAGCGCGGCGGAGGTTCCCTCCTCCTCCGCCTGCGGTGTTAAGGCGTCAAGCTTTACCGACAAAAGGGGATAGCCCTCGGACAAAATGCGGATGCTGTCGCTGCCGTTGGGGGCGGCGACGGCCAGCAAATCCAAATTCACGCTGGCGGCCAGCACGCAGCCGTGCTGATGGTCGGTGTGGTTGCCCCCCAGCTCGGTGCGGCCCGGCGCGCTGAACACCGTCACCTCCGGCCCGGCGGCGGAAAATTCCCGGTAGCCGGCAACGGCCTTGGCAATCCGTGCCCGGTGGGCGGGCAGTGCCGCTTCCCCGCAGCAGTAGAGCTGGGAAATCCGCTCATCCCAAGTGCCGGCGGCAAGGGTATCTAATAGGGTTTGACAGTTCATGGATACAGTCCTTTCCAGTGTTGTCTTAGCAAAACAGGGGACCGCGCAGCGGTCCCCTGTATGGAAATAGCCATTATTTCTTGGTCAGATATTTGCGCATATCCAACGCACAGGCAAAGAGGATGATGGCACCCTTGATGAGATAGAACAAATCCTGGTTGATTCCAATCATGTTCAGTCCCACGAAAATCAGGCGCAGCATCAGCACGCCGATGACGATACCGCTGATTTTACCGATGCCGCCCACAAAGCTCACGCCGCCGATGACGCAGGCCGCGATGCCGTCCAGCTCGTAGTTAAAGCCGGTGTTGGCGGTGTTGGAGCCAACCCGGGCCCCCTCCACAAAGCCGGTGACGGCGTACATCGCGCCAGCCAGCGCAAAGACCATCACGGTGGTGGCAAACACGTTCACGCCGGAAACCCGGGCGGCCTCCTCGTTGGAGCCCAATGCGAACATATTTTTACCAAAGGTGGTTTTATTCCAGATAAACCACATCAGCGCGGTGAGGAACAGCGCGATCCACACGTAGTTGGGGATGGGGGTTCCGCCGATTTTCAGGAAGGAACCGGTGATAAACTTGGTGTAGGACGGGTCCAGGCCGGAGATGGCCATGCCGGAGTTGTTGCCCATTTTCACGTACAGCAGCAGCATGGTATAAATAATGAGCTGGCTGCCCAGGGTGACGATGAAGGGATGGAGCTTGAATTTTGCCACAAAAAAGCCGTTGAACGCCCCGATGGCCCCGCCGATGGCCATGGCAATCAGCAGCACCACCACCACGTTGGGCGGGGTGATGTTGGTCCACATTTTGTTGCTGGTGGTGACGGCCTGCAGCAGTGACGCGGAGATACAGGCGGTAAGACCCACGATGCGTCCGGCGGATAAGTCCGTACCGGTGAGCACAATGCACCCCGCCACGCCCAGTGCCACCGGCAAATAGGCGGCAGTCTGCGCCAAAATGTTGATAATCGACGCGGGCTTCACGAAATTGGGATTGCGGATGGCGATGTAAATGACAGCGATGACCATAATGATAATCAGCGCGTTGTTCAGCAGTACGTTGCCGACTTGCTTGGCGGAAATACTTTTCCGTGCCTCTTTTTGGAGGATTTCAGAATCTTTCGTCATAGTGGGTGCCTCCCCTTACACATATTTTGCGGCCAGCGTGAGGATTTCCTCCTGGCTGGTGTTGTTCGCGTCTACCTCACCGGCCAATTGTCCGCCGGACATGACCAAAATCCGGTCGCACACGCCCAACAGCTCCGGCATTTCCGAGGACACCATAATCACGCCCTTGCCCTCGGCGGCCAGATTCAAAATGAGCTGATAAATCTCGTATTTCGCACCCACATCGATGCCCCGGGTGGGTTCGTCCAGCAGCAGAATTTCGGGGCGGGTCAGCAGCCACCGGCCGATGATCACCTTTTGCTGGTTGCCGCCGGAGAGAGAGCGGATTTGGGTTTTTTGACTGGGGGTTTTGATGTGCATGGACTCAATGGACCAGTCCGTGTCCGCCTTCATTTTCTTCTCGTTGAGGCAGATGCCGCCCATCAGATAGCTTTTCAGGTTGGAAATGACGGTGTTGTCCTGCACATCCCGAATCCCGAAGATGCCGGAGGCCCGGCGCTCCTCCGTCAGGAGGGCAAAGCCGTTTTTAATGGCCTCCTGGGGGGTGCGGTTGCGCAGGTCCTTGCCGTGGAGCTTGATGGTGCCGCTGCCCTTGGTCATGGCACCGAAGAGGTTTTCCACCACCTCGGTCCGGCCGGAGCCGTCCAGTCCCGCAATGCCCAGCACCTCGCCCTTGCGCAGGGTGAAGGACGCGTCCTTCAATCGGGTGTATTTGCCGGAGAGATGCTCCACCTCCAAAATGACATCGCCGGGGACGTTTTCCTTCGGCGGGAAGCGGTTGGTCAGGTCCCGGCCCACCATTTGGCGGATGATGCTGTCCATGGTCAAATCCTTGGCGGCGGTGGTGGAAACCCACTTGCCGTCCCGCATGATGGTCACATCATCGGAAATGCGGAGGATTTCCTCCATTTTGTGGGAGATGTAAATAATGCCGCAGCCCTTGTCCCGCAGCATATTGATAATGCGGAAGAGGTGCTCCACCTCCACCTCGGTGAGAGAGGATGTGGGCTCGTCAAAAACGACGATTTTGGCCTCGTAGGACACCGCCTTGGCAATTTCCACCATCTGCCGCTGGGAGACCGGCAGGGTGGACATAATGGCCTTGGGATTGACCTCCACGCCCAGCTTGTCAAAAATTTCTCTGGTTTTCTTCTGCATGGCGTGCTCGCTGACCACAATGCCCGCGGTTTTGGGATAGCGGCCCAGCCACAAATTGTCCTGCACACTGCGGGTGAGGGCCTGGTTCAGCTCCTGATGCACCATGGCCACGCCGTTTTCCAGTGCCTCCTTGGAGCTTTTGAAGTCCACCGCCTTGCCATCCAGCACAACGGTGCCGGCGTCTCGGTGATAAATGCCGAAGAGGCATTTCATCAGGGTGGATTTTCCCGCGCCGTTTTCCCCCATCAGCGCGTGGACGGTGCCGGGACGAACGCTGAGGGATACATCGTCCAGGGCTTTAACGCCGGGGAATTCCTTGGAGATTGCTCGCATTTCCAGCAATGCCGACTGATCCATATGTTGTCCTCCTTTGCGCGAAGCGTTTGCCTCGGCCGCGTCAAAAACGCAGCTCAGGCAAAAGCTTGGTGTTGGGGTGAGCGGGGCCGCCCAGGGGCAGCCCCGCTTTCGTTTGTTTGTCCGGGATTAGGCAGTGACCTTGGCGTAAGGCACACGGATTTTGGCAACGCCCGCATCCACGATGTAGGAGGCAGTGTTGTCCATCAAAGCCGCGCCGCTCTGCACGTTGCCGACCAATGCCATGATGGTGGCGGCCATTGCCTCGCCATCCTGCTTGACGGTACCGGTCATCTGGCCGTTTTGAATCTTCTGCACAGCAGAGTCCATGGCATCCACGCCGTAGACGGGGATGGTGACGCTGCCCTCTTCGCCCTTGTTGTAACCGGCAGCCTGGAGAGCGGCAACTGCGCCTTCTGCCATGCCGTCGTTGTTGGCGATAACCAGCTCCACCATGTTCTTGTTGGCCTCGGAGTACTCAGCCAAAATGGTGTTCATGTAGTCGGTGGCAGCCTGGGCAGACCATGCGCCATTGGTGTCCACCAGGTACTTGGAGGCGTTGGAGGCATCATAGAAGCTCAGAGCGGTTTTGCCGGCGCCGGTCAAAGCGGTATCGGCATCTTCCACGGAGAACTGGGTGCGGAACTCTGCTTCCTTGTTGCCCTCCTGGCCCTTGAACATGACATAGGAGATGGTGCCGTCCTTGTTCAGGTCCAGTGCGTCGTAGTTGGCCAGCAGGTATTCGCCAATCATTTCGCCCTGCATATGGCCGGCCTGGGCGGCATCGGTGCCGACGAAGGCGCACATATCATAGCTTGCGACCACGGCGTCTTCCACTTCACGGTTGAAGAAGATGATGGGGATACCGGCGGTCTTGGCGGCATCCACTGCGGTTTGCGCGGCGTCGGGAGAAGAGGTCTCCACGATGTTGACAATCAGCAGGTTTGCGCCGTTGGTGATGGCGGTGTTGATTTGGTCAATCTGGTTGGCCTGGTTGTTGCCGCCGTCATAGTCCTGATAGGTCACGCCCATCTCGGTGAGCTTGGCGTCCATATTGGTGCGGACGGTGGTGATGTAAGCATCGGAGTACTGATAATAGAACACGCCGATGTTCAGCTCGCTGGCAGCGGGTGCTTCGGGGGTGGCAGGCTCGTCGGTCTTGCCGCCGCAGGCAGCGAGGCTGAGAGTCATGGCAAGTGCAAGTACAAGAGTGAGAATTTTCTTCATTTCACAGGGTCCTCCTAGAGTTTATTTTGGTGGGCAAGCGCCCGACCTGATACTAGCTTATCGGAAAGCCGGGAGGAAAACCATAGAAAATACTACTGACATTCATAAAATATCTCCGCTATCTCTATTTTTCCCTGTACATTTTGACGAACACCCTTTGTCAAAAGGCGGACAGCCCTTGGAAACTCTCACTTTTCAGGCAAATTTGCGTAAAATTTTTCGCGCTTTACGTCCCCGTATCCTGGGTGTAGACGTGCATGGGAATACGGACGGAGTGGTCCTCCCCGATGGTGGCCACCTGGGTCACGTCGCCCCCGGCGGCCAAGGTCCGGGCCATGCGGAAAATGGCGTTGCCGTGGGCGGTGTAGTCCATGACCACGGTGCCCAGCAGCTTTCCCGCGTCCACGGCCTCCAGGCCCTGGGGGGTGCCGTCAATGCCCACGATGTTGTGAAATTGCCGGTTCATCTGGCTCAGCGCGTCCGCCGCGCCCAGGGCCATGTCGTCGTTGTTGCAGAAAATCAGCTCAACGGCGTCTCCATGGGCCTCAAAATAGCTCTCGGTGAGGGCGGCGGCCTGACTGCGGTTCCAGTTGGCGGAGCCGCCGTCCAGCCGTTCCAGGGGAATCCCCGCGTCCTTGAGGCATTGAATCGGCACCTCTGTGCGGATAATCGTGTCCTGATGGCGGGTTTCCCCCTCCAGCATGACATACTGCAACGTTCCGTCTCCGTTCAAATCCAGTGCCGCCCGGTCCCTCTCCCACAAATCCAGCACAATGCCCGCTTGCAGCACGGCGGATTCCCGGGCGTCGGAGCCGACATAGTAAACCTGATTCCAGGAGGTCAAATCCTCCTGCACCGGCTCCCGGTTGAAGAAAACCACCGGCACATCGGCGGCCCGGGCCTTGTCCACCACCCGTCCGGCGTCGGTGCGGTCCACCAAATTGACGCAGAGCACATCGTATTTCAGGGACAAAAACCGGTCAATCTGGTCGTTTTGGATGGCTTGGCTCTCCTGTGCGTCGGACACGGTGACGTAAACCTTCTCCCCCGTATTTTTGCAGTATGCCTCCACCCCGTCTTGCAGGGCGTTGGTCATGTTGGCGATATAGGTGTCGTCCCCCTTGTAGACGGCAACGCCGATGCGCAGCGCGCCGTCGTCCGCCTCCCCCGCGCCGCAGCCGCTCAATAGGACCAGTGTCAGGGCCAATGCCAATCCGCGTCTCACATTCATATACTCGGTTCCTTTCGCTCAATACACCGCAAACAAAATATTGGCCATGGGGTCGTCAAAGAGATTGTCCGCCGTGGCGGTATAGCTCTCAAGGGACACGTCCCGGGTGTCCCCCTTGGTCAGGGCGGCCACCACCCGGCTCAGGGAGAGGTAGCCCGCGTCGTAGTCGCTTTGCACCACCAGGGCGGAAACGGTCCCGTCCTCCAAATAGTGGAGCAGGCGGCCTGAGGTGCCCACGCCGCAAATTCTCCCGGCGGCGGCCGGCAATTGACACAGGGCCTCCGTCACGGTGGGCTCCACTGCCAGCAGTGCCCCCGCCCCGGCGGGAGCCGCCAGATTTTCCGGCTCGATGGTCACCCGGGTGCAGGGTATCCCCAACTCCTGTAAGCCCGCCATCAAGCTCAGGGCAATTTGCCCCGCCGCCGCGCCGGCGTCGGGACTGAGGTAAAGCATACAGTGTTCCTGTCCCAAGGCCGCCGCCGCGGTGGCCAATTGACGGCCCACCTGGTCATAATCCGGGGCCACATAGCTGTCCACCCGGTCGCTTGCCAGCGCGGGACCCATCACGCTCACCGCCAGCTTGGCAGGGGCCTCCTCCAGGGCCGCCGCCAGGGCCGGCCCGTCCTGGGGAATCACCACCACGCCGTCGGTGTCCCCCTCCCACTCCCGGCGGAGGACGGCGGCCTGGGTTTCCTCGCCGTCATAGCGCCCAATCAGCCGCAAATCCACGTTCAGCTCCACGGCGGCCTGATTTAAGCCCGCCCGGAAATTGCTCCAATACTCGCCGGACCCGCCGTCCAGCAGCACGGAAACGCGATACACCCGGGGGGTATCGCTGCCCCAGACCCGCTGGACCATCATGCCCACCAGGGCGGCGGCAAAAATCACCAGTACGGCCAGAAAAAGCCGCTTTTCTCCTCGCTTCATCACGACTCCTCCATTTCCCCGTAGGGCACCGCCGGCATGGTCAGGGTCACGCAGGTGCCCTCGTCCGGCTCGCTGGCAATGTTCACGCCGTATTGCGGCCCAAAGTAGAGATGAATCCGCTCCTGCACATTTTTCAGACCAATGCCGGAGCCGTGGCTACTGCCCTTGGGATTTCCGTCCCCTGCCAGCAGCCGCTCCAACACGTCCGGGGGCATCCCCAGGCCGTTGTCCTCCACGGTGATGGTGAGCACTCCCTCCGCCACGGCGGCCCGGATTTGAATCACGCCGTCGCCGTCCATAAAATCCATGCTGTGGTAGATGGCGTTTTCCACAATGGGCTGCACCACCAGCTTGATGGTGGAGAGGCTTAGCGCGGCCTCCTCCGCGTCAATTTGGTAGCGGAATTTATTTTTATAGCGCATTTCCTGAATCAGCAAATAGTTGCGCACGTGCTCCAGCTCGTCCCGGACGGGGATGATATTTTTCCCCTTGGACAGGCTGATGCGGAAAAACCGGGCTAGGGCGGTGACGGCCCGGGCCGCGTCCTCCTGCCGTTGGTTTTCAATCATCCAGACGATGGTGTCCAGCGTATTGTAGAGAAAATGGGGGTTGATTTGGGATTGCAGGGCGTTGAGCTGGCTCTTTTGCTTTTGCTCGTGTTCCAGCACAATGTCGTCCGTGAGCTTGCGCATCTGGTCCACCAACCGCTGAACCGCGCCGCCCAGCTCCCGGGTTTCCGCCGTGCCGCCCACGTAGATGGACCCCTCCATGCTCTGCTCCATCCGGGAGACGGACTGCTCCAGCAATTGAATGGGGTCCGTGAGTTTTTTTGCCAGATACAGATTCATCAAAATCAGCAATTCAAAAAAGGCGCAGAAAATCGCCACGGTAAACAGCAAATCCTCTCCGCTGCCAAAGGACACGCTGGGCTGACCCACCACGCCCACCACCTTCCAGCCGGTGTAGCCCACGCCCTGGATGATGACGGAGCGGGTCTGCCCGTCCTTGTGCTCGGTGTAAATGCCGTCGGGCCGCAGTGCCGCCGCCTGGTTTGTCTCGCTGGCAAGGCCGGTGGCAATGCGCTGGCGGGCGGGGTGATAAATCAGCGTGCCGTTGCCGTCCATCAAATAGGCGTAGCCGTTTTCCGAGAGCTGGATATTGCTGAAAATATCGGAAATGGCCTGATATTTCAGGTCAATGAGCAGCACGCCCATCTGGGTGTCCTTCCCCTTGGTCAATTCCACGGCGCAGGAGAGGGGAATCACCCATTTATAGTTGTAATCCGCGTTGACAAAGAGGTTTTCCACCGTAGGCCCGCCGAAGTGGAGATTTTCCGTCCGCCCCAAGGCCCGGGAAAACCACGCCCGCTCCGTCACGTAGGCCCCGTCCTTCACCTTGGCGGCGGGGGCGGTGGCGATGAGCTGACCATCCTGGGTAAACAGGGCCACATTTTCCAGATAGTCGCTGTACGTCTGGTACAGCAGCCGCATTTCCTCGTCCAGCGGGGCGGTGAGAATGTCGTTATTTTTTACCACGTTGTAGCTGATGGAGTCGGACAGGCGGATCACATCCCGCAGATAGGTGGACAGCGATTGGTTCACCTGGTCCATCAGCATCTGGTTTTCCTCCTGAATGGTGGCATCCAGCTGGGCGGAAAACCGGGCGTACAGCGTAAACCCGGTGAGTAGAATTGCCACGATGGCACTGACCGTAAAGGAGGCGAACATGGTGTTGCGGATGCTGCCCCGGGAAAACCGCTCCGAGAGACGGACAAGCAGACTGCCGGACATAGACGCGCCTCCTTTCAGGCTGATTTTTGATTATTTGCGATACTGGGAGGGGGAGACGCCGAATTTCTTTTTGAATACATAGCTGAAATAATTCGCCTCGTCGTAGCCCACGGCCTCCGCCACCAGATAGGTTTTGTCGTCGGTGGTGCGCAATAGCTCCACCGCCTTTTCCATCCGCACGTCCGTGAGATACTGCACGCAGCTCATGCCGGTTTCGTGCTTAAAAATCGTGTAAAAATAGGACTGGCTGATGTGCAGATGACCGCAGAGCTGTTCCACGGACAAATCAGACTCCCGATAGTGGTCCCGGAGGTAGGCCTCCGCCTCCTCCACCAGGCGTTTGGCGGTGGACACCCGCTCCTGATTGAGCCGTCCGCTCATCCGCAGGCAAACCTCCAACAGCCACCCCCGCATATCCTCCCAGGGGGTGCCCTCCTGCAAAAGGCCCAGCCAATGGCTCCGCTCCCGCAAAATTTCGCACTCGTCCAGGCCGTAGCGCTGGATAATGGGTATCAGCGCCCCCAGTGCCGCCATGAGCCGGGCCTGGGTGCTCCATGCGTTGCCGCCGGCGTCCAACAATTGGTCCACCTGGGCGGCAATTTGCTCCCGGGTGCCGAATTTGATGGCGGAGAGCAGCTTTTGGTCCCGGCGGGGGTCCTCCCGGCCTGCGCCGCCGCGCTCCATGTCCTGAATATAAATAGCCTTGCCGGTGCCAGTCAAGACTTTGTATTCCACAGCGGCCCGGGCCTCGGCGTAGGAGATATAAAGCTCCTCCAACCGCTCCTGGGGCCGCCCGATGCCCGCCGTCACGGAGACGTTGAACATCCGGGAGCACTCGTCGCACACGTCCCCCAGCAGGCGCATAATCTCCTCCACCGGGTCGCTGTCCCAGGCGGTGACCACAATGACCGAGGAGAGACTGGGGAAAATATCCCGCTTACAGCGGCCCCGCAGCGCGTCGTCCAGTGTCTGGCGCACGGAGACGGACACCAATTCCGCCGCGATGGCCGGGGGCCGGTCCGCCCGCACGTCCACATTGCACACCGCCACGATTTTATACGTCCCCTCCCGCACGGAGAGGGCAAAGCGGTCCGCCTGCCGGGCCACCTCCCCGGGGTCCATGGGGGCGCGGAGCAAATCGTGGAGAAACTTGTCCCGCATCAGGGGCAGGCTCTGCTGATAGGCCTGGGTCAATTGGTCGATGTTCCACCGCTGGGCCAGCTCCGCGTCCAGCGTGGTTTTCACGCGGCGGAGAATCCCGGTCAATTCCTCGGCATTCACGGGCTTTAAAATATACTCCACCACATTCAATTTAATGGCTTCCTTGGCATATTCAAACTCGTCAAAGCCGGAAAAAATCATCAGCTTCACGTTGGGCTTTCGCTTGGCAAGCTCCGCGCCGAAGGTCAGCCCGTCCATAAAGGGCATTTTAATATCCGTCAGGACCAAATCCAAATCCAGATTTTCCGCCTTTTCCAGTGCGTCCCGCCCGTTTTCCGCGTCGGCCACAATTTCAAAGCCCAGCGCGTTCCAATCAATTTTTTGGGCGATGCCCTGGCGGACCTCGGCCTCGTCGTCCACCAGCATAATCCGATACAGGCTCATGTCACGCCTCCGCTCCAATTTTTCGGGGTTGCCGCTCCCTGCAGCTCGCTCTTGATACCCCCTATTTTATCCCCTATTTCGTAACGGGGCAATAGGAAAAAGCTGTGAATGGGGGCAAATTGCGTTTCCGGTGCCCGGGCAGGGGGAGGCAGGCTCTTGAAATGGACAAAATTCCATGATAAACTGCGAGCAGAACCGAATTTCCTCCCAAATAGATTGCAGAGAAGGAGAACCCACCATGAAAATTTTAATCATCGGCGGCGTGGCCGGCGGAGCCACTGCGGCGGCAAGACTGCGCCGCCTAGACGAAACGGCGGAAATCGTCATGCTGGAGCGCAGTGGCTTTGTGTCCTACGCAAACTGCGGCCTGCCCTATTATATCGGCGGAACCATTCAGGAAAAGCAGGCCCTGACCTTGCAGACCCCCGAGAGCTTTCGCGCCCGGTTCCGCATTGACGTGCGGGTCCGCCACGAGGTCACCGCCATCCACCCCCGGGAGAAAACCGTAACCGTCCGGCGGCTGGAGGACGGCAGTGAGTACAGCGAGTCCTACGACAAGCTGCTGCTCTCCCCCGGGGCGAAGGCCGTAGCGCCCAATCTGCCCGGCGTGGACCTGCCCGGCATTTTCACCCTCCGCACAGTGGAGGATACCTACCGCATCCGGGAATTCATTGACCAAACCCATCCCCGCCGGGCCGTGGTGGTGGGCGGCGGCTTCATCGGCCTGGAAATGGCGGAAAATCTGGTGGAGTCCGGCATTGAAACCACGCTTTTACAGCGGGGCGTCCAGGTTCTCCCCCCCATCGACGGGGACATGGCCTGCGAGGTCCATCGGTATCTGCGGAGTAAAGGCGTGGATTTGCGCCTGAAGGAGGCCATCGCCGGCTTTGCGCAAACCCCCGCCGGCCTTGAAACCCTGCTCACCGGGAAAGAGCCGGTGGCGTCGGATTTGATTATTTTGGCCATCGGCGTGGTGCCGGAAACCCATCTTGCCAAGGACGCGGGCCTGGCCCTGGGAGCCAAGGATGCCATCGCGGTGAATGACCGGATGGAAACCTCCCTGCCGGACATTTACGCCGTGGGCGACGCGGTGGAAATTCGCCACTTTGTCTCGGGCCAAAAGGCCCTGATTGCCCTGGCCGGTCCCGCCAACAAGCAGGCCCGCATCGCGGCGGACAATCTGCTGGGCGGCGACAGCCGCTTTCACGGCACCCAGGGCTCGTCGGTCATCAAGCTTTTTGACATGACCGTGGCCTCCACCGGCCTCAACGAAAAAAGTGCCGCTGCCGCCGGGATTGCCGCGGACTGGGTGGTGACTTTTTCCGCCTCCCACGCCACCTACTATCCCGGTGCCACGGACATGACCATCAAAACCCTCTTTGACCCCGCCAGCGGAAAAATTCTGGGGGCGCAGATCGTGGGCTTCACCGGCGTGGACAAGCGTTTGGACGTGCTGGCCGCCGCCATCCACGCAGGCGCCACCGCCGCCGACTTGGCGGAGCTGGATCTGGCCTACGCCCCGCCCTATTCCTCCGCCAAGGACCCGGTGAACATGGCGGGCTTTGTCATTGAAAACCTGCGGGCGGGTCTGGTGCGCCAGCATCACCCCCGGGAGGTGGAGGCCCTGCCCCGGGACGGCAGCGTCACGCTGCTGGACGTGAGAAGTCAGGCGGAAATGCAGGGCGGCTGGATTCCCGGTGCCGTCCATATTCCCCTGGACGACCTCCGGGCGCGTCTGGGCGAGCTGGACGTGGCAAAGCCCGTGTATGTCAACTGTTACAGCGGCCTGCGCAGCTATCTCGCCTGCCGGATTCTCTCCCAAAACGGCTTCACCTGCAGCAATCTCTCCGGCGGCTACCGGCTCTACGAATCCATTTACGGGGACAGCTGTTACGACGCCGACCCCAAGCACCCCTGCGGCGTAAAAATCGCGCGATAAGCAACACTGCGCCCCCATATCAGGAAAAAGCTCCCGGCCTGTACATTT
>JAVVPH010000003.1:19064-25487 GCA_036655835.1 Oscillibacter sp. | reverse complement strand
CACGGGTTTCAAAAACTTGCCCCAGCGTGTCGAAAAGGCTTTTTCGACACGCTGGACCGGATTAGGGCCGTTCAGCGGAAAAGCAGACGGCGTGGCAGATGCCGGGAATGGATTCCCCCTGAAAGCTGGACGTGGGGGAGAGCAGGGCTCCGGTGGGGGCGAAGAGGATTTTTTTCCATGTCCCCGCCCGAAGGCCCGAGAGGAGGTATCCGTTGAGCACCGCCGCCGAGCAGCCGCAGCCCGAGGCACCGGCGTGCATATCCTGATTTTTGCGGTCGTAGAGCAGCATCCCGCAGTCCTGATACCGCGCCCCCAGCTCCAGACCGTCCCGGCGGAAAAAATCCGCCACAATGGCGTGGCCCAGCTCCCCCAGGTCGCCGGTGAGAATGAGGTCGTAGTCGTCGGGCTTGGTGGCCGTCTCCCGAAAAAAGGCGGACAGGGTGTCGTAGGCCGCCGGAGCCATGGCCGCGCCCATGTTGTTGGCGTCGGCAATGCCCTTGTCCACAATTTTTCCGCAGGTCACATGGGTGAGAAAGGGGCCGGGGCCGTCCTTGGCCAAAATGGTGCAGCCGGCGGCGGTGGCGGTCCACTGGGCGGTGGGACTGCGCTGGTTGCCGTAGGGCATGGGCATGCGGTACTGCCGCTCGGCGGTGCAGAAGTGGGAGGAGGTCATGGCGGCAACCCTGTCGGCAAAGCCGCCGTCAATGGTCAGCGCGGCAAGGGACAGGGTTTCCCCCATGGTGGAGCAGGCACCATACAATCCGTAAAAGGGAATCCCAAATTCCCGCAGGCCGAAGGAGGTGCCGATGCACTGGTTTAAAAGGTCCCCGGCGAAAATGCGGTCCAAATCCGCCGCCTCCAGACCCACCCGGTCCAGCGCCCGCCGGAGAACCCGCTTTTGCATGGCGGACTCGCCCTTTTCCCAGGTTTTTTCCCCGAAAAAGGCGTCCTCGCTCAGCTCGTCAAAGTGCTCCCGCAGAGGGCCTTGCCCCTCAAATTTGCCGCCGATGTTGGCAAATGACAGCACGGCGGGGGGATGGGAAAGCGCCACCGTCTGGCGGCCCAAGCGCTTGCTTGTCATGAATGCACCTCCTGTGTGATTTGGGATAGCTTGCCCCAATGTGGAAAAGCAATCCCCAAAATGAGAGGTAAAACAGCAAAACAAAGGACAAAATAGGGGAGAAATTTTGCCCGAAAACCACGGTTAGCCCTTTCTAATGTTCTGAAAATCGCTGTACAACGCCTTTTTGGAGTGGTATAATACAGCTTCATGGTAACAGCGATGCCGCGGAAAACGCGGCGGATGCCCTTGCCACCGTTTTCGCAAAAATTGCATGGTGCAATAAAACCAAGAGGTGGATGTATGAACGAAGAAATGCGGACCTTTGGCTATCTCTGCCCCCGGTGCGGCAAGAGCGTGATGGCCAGCCGCAGTGTGTTTGCGCTGGAGGCGTCCAACGCGGAGGTGGCCTGCGACTGCGGTGAATCCGCTCTGCGGGTGGACTTTGACGGAGAGAACTATCGCGTGTATGTGCCCTGCGGCATCTGCGGCGAAACCCATAGTGCCGTTTGCTCCATGGAGCAAATTACCCGGGGCGAGCTGGGGCTTGCCTGCGCGAAAACCAAGCTGTTTTGCTGCTATGTCGGCTCTGAGGGCGTGGTGGAAAAGCACCTGCGGGAGCTGACGCTGTTGGCGGAAAAGCAGCGCCAGCAGGAGGGCGCGGAAAATCCAGAGGCCTTTTTGGACAGCGTGATTATGTACGAGGTCCTCTCGGAGCTGAAAGAAATTGCCGCCCGGCCCCGGGGCATCACCTGCGGCTGCGGCAGTGCGCGCTACGGTATGGAAATTCGCCGGGCGGCGGTGGATTTTGTGTGCAAGGACTGCGGCGCGAAGCTGCGGATTCCCGCAGGCACGGACGAGGATTTGGACGATTTGTGCTGCCACATGAAGCTGACCATTCCCGGCAAGGCCTGAGAGATGATCGGTTGTTTTGCCGCCTTTTTGGCGGCTGTGGCGGCCTGTCTCATCAGTGGGCAGAGCCTGCTTTGGGCCTTGCTGTTGGGGCTGGGCCTCTTTTTCGCGCTGGGGCTCCATCGGGGCTACGGGGCAAAAATGCTGGCGGACTGCGCTTGGAAAAAGGGGCGGGAATCCCTGGTGGTGATTCCGGTGTTTTTGCTCATCGGCACGGTGACGGCCCTTTGGCGGTCCGCGGGGACCATCTCCTTTTTCCTGTATTACGGTTTGAACGGCATTTCGCCGCCGCTGTTTGTGCTGATGGCCTTTGTGCTGACGGCGGCGCTGTCCTTTGCCTTGGGCACCAGCTACGGTGTCACCGGCACGGCGGGGGTGGTGCTGATTACCCTGGCCCGGTCCGGCAACGTGAATGTGGCCTTGGCGGCGGGAGCCATTCTCTCCGGCGCGTATTTTGGGGACCGCTGTTCCCCCATGTCCTCCTGCGCCAGCTTGGTGGCGGCCTCCACGGGGACGGAGCTTTACCGCAACGTGGGGGAGATGCTGAAAACCGCCGCGCTGCCCACGGGCCTTTCCCTGCTGTTTTACGGCTGGCTCTCTTGGCGCAATCCCCTGAACCATCTGGACACCGGGGTGCTGTCCGCCCTGTCGGAGCAGTTTTCCCTCCACTGGGTGACGCTGCTGCCCGCCGCGCTGATGCTGGCGCTGTCGCTGTTTCGCGTGCAGGTGAAATGGTCCATGGCGGTGAGCGCGGGGACGGCACTGATTTTGACCATGACCTTGCAGGGCCTGCCCTTGGGGGAGACTCTGCGCACGGCCTTGTTGGGCTATGCCCCGGCAGACCCGGCGCTGGCGGCGGTGCTCTCCGGGGGCGGGCTGATGTCCATGGCCGCGTCCTCCGCCGTGGTGTTCATCACCAGCTTGTACGCCGGAATTTTGGAGGGCATGGACGCCCTGACCCCCGCCAAGCACTGGGTGGAGCGTCTGGCGGACCGCGTGGGCCTGTTTCCCGCCACCACCTTGGTCAGCACGGCGATTGTGATGGTGTTTTGCAACCAGAGCGTCATGGTGCTGATGGACGAGCAATTGCTCTCTGCCAGCTATGAAAAACGGGGCGCGTCCCGGTTGGAGCGGGCCATGGACATTTCCAATTCCGGCGTGACCATTGCGGGGTTGGTGCCTTGGAGCATTGCGCTGACCATTCCGTTGGGGATGTTGGGGGCGGACTTGGGGGCGGTGCCCTACGCCGCGCTGCTCTATCTCATTCCCCTGTGCTATTTATTTACAAAACCGCTGTTCCGCCCGGGCCAAAACCCCGCGAAACAGGCAGAAAGGGCGGGATCTGTGTGATTTCGTTACTGGCACGTATTTTTATCAAGGACCGGGACAATATTGAGTCGCTGTCGGTCCGCCGGGCCTACGGCGTGCTTTGCGGCGCCACCGGCATTGTGCTGAATATTTTGCTGTTTGCGGGGAAATTTGCCGCCGGAACCCTGTCCGGCTCCATTGCCATCACCGCCGACGCGTTTAACAACCTCTCCGACGCGGGGTCCTCCTTTGTGACGCTGTTGGGCTTTCGTCTGGCGGGGCAAAAGCCCGATGAGGACCACCCCTTCGGACATGGGCGGATGGAATATCTCTCGGGCCTGGTGGTGTCCCTGCTGATTTTGCTGATGGGCCTGGAATTGGCGAAATTCTCGGTGGATAAAATTCTCCACCCCATGCCGGTGGAGTCCTCACCGCTGATTTTGGCCATTCTCGCCGTCTCCGTGGCGGTGAAGCTGTATATGTTTTTCTACAATAAAAAGCTGGGAAAGCGGCTCTATTCCCCCGCCATGGAGGCCACGGCCCTGGACAGCTTCAGCGATTGCCTGGCCACCACGGCGGTGTTCATCGCCACGGTGGTGGGGCAGCTCACGCATCTGGTGATTGACGGCTGGTGCGGTATTTTGGTGGCGCTGTTCATCCTCTGGTCCGGCTTCAACGCCGCCAAGGACACCCTGGACCCGCTGCTGGGCACCGCGCCCACGGCGGAATTTGTGACCCGTATTCGGAATTTGGTCATGGCCCACGGGGAAATTTTGGGCCTCCACGATTTGGTGGTCCACGATTACGGCCCGGGCCGGACCATGATTTCCCTCCACGCGGAAGTCTCCGCCACCGGGAATGTGCTGCATCTCCACGACGAGATTGACAATGTGGAGCGGGAGCTGAAGGAAAAACTGGGCTGTGAGGCCGTGATTCATATGGACCCCATCGTCACCGACGACGGCATCACCGAGGAGACTCGGGAGCGGGTGGCGGCCCTGGCCAAGTGCATCGACGATGCCATTTCCATCCACGATTTCCGCATGGTGACGGGTCCCACCCACACCAATGTGATTTTTGACGCAGTGGTGCCCTTTCATTTCCGCCTCAGCGACTTGGAGGTGGAGAAAAAAATCAAAACGGCCGTGCGGACCCTGGACGGCAACTATTTCGCCGTGGTGAAGGTGGAAAAATCCTATACATAATAACAAATCCGCCCCGCTTGATTAGCGGGGCGGATTTGTTTAGCGCATAAAATTCCAATAGAGATACAGCCCGCCGGCCAGGGCAACTTGTATCAAAAAAATCAGGGGAATCCCGACGGAAAAAACCTTGTGCAGGGTTTTGTGGTGCCAGACCCGCATCCCCAGAAAGGCACCGATGCTGCCGCCCAGCGCGGCGGAGAGCAGCAGGTTCCGCTCCGGAATGCGGCGCTTGGTTTGGTGGGTGGACTTCCATTTGTCCACGCCGAACATCACAAAGGTGGCCAGATTCAACAGCACCAGCCAGCAGGCCAAAAGACCCATGGGGGAGCCGATGAAGGCGAAAATAAAGTCGTTGGTGGCTGTGGGCATGGGGGTCACCTCGTTTAAAAAGATAGCTTTAGTGTAAAGCATTTGGCTAAAAAGTCAAGACTTGCTTCAAAAGCCGGCAAGCGCCCCGGCGGGGAAGCCATCCGGCGGGGGAGATGGGAAGCCGTGGGCGGCGGGACAATTTCCAAAACCGGGCTAAAAATCTTGGTTCCTCTTGTAAAATGGAACATAACGCGGTATAATACCCGGTGTTCACGCGAAAACGAGAGAGAACAGGTGATTTACAATGAGTATGACAAAAGTTGCGGCGATTTTTGCCGACAGCGAGGTCTATGACCGCAAGGAAGTCACGGTGGGCGGCTGGGCCCGCACCATCCGGGACTTGAAAACCTTTGGTTTTATCGAATTGAATGACGGCTCCTGCTTTAAAAATTTGCAGGTGGTGATGGATGCCGCGGCAGTGGCGAATTACAAGGAGATCGCCGGGCAGAACGTGGGCGCGGCCCTGGTGGTCACCGGCACCGTGGCCCTGACGCCGGACGCCAAGCAGCCCTTGGAATTGAAGGCCTCCGCCATTGCGGTGGAGGGCGTGTCCTCCCCCGACTACCCCTTGCAGAAAAAACGCCACAGCGTGGAGTTTTTGCGGACGATGCAGCATTTGCGGCCTCGGACCAACCTCTTTTCCGCGACGTTCCGGGTGCGGAGCGTGGCGGCTTACGCCATCCACGAATTTTTCCAGCAGCGGGGCTATGTCTACGTCCACACCCCCCTCATCACCGCCAGTGACTGCGAGGGCGCGGGGGAGATGTTCCGGGTGACCACCCTGGACCCCAAAAATCCGCCGCTGACGGACGACGGCGCAGTGGATTTCACCCAGGATTTCTTCGGCAAGCCCGCAAACCTGACGGTTTCCGGCCAGTTGAACGCGGAGAACTTCGCCATGGCCTTTGGCGACGTGTATACCTTCGGCCCCACCTTCCGGGCGGAAAATTCCAACACGGCCCGCCACGCCGCCGAGTTTTGGATGATTGAGCCGGAGATGGCCTTTTGCGATTTGGCCGGGGATATGGACGTGGCGGAGGCCATGATTAAATTCGTCATCAAGCGCACCATGGAGCGCTGCCCCGACGAGCTGAATTTCTTCAACAGCTTTGTGGACAAGGAGTTGCTGGAGCGGCTGCGCCATGTGGCGGACGCGGATTTTGGCCGGGTGAGCTACACCGAGGCCGTGGAAATGCTGAAGGAGCACAACGACCAGTTCGACTTCAAGGTGGAGTGGGGCTGTGATTTGCAGACGGAGCACGAGCGCTATCTCACGGAGAAAATTTTCAAAAAGCCCGTGTTTGTCACCGATTATCCCAAGGAGATCAAGGCGTTTTATATGCGCATGAACGACGACGGCAAAACCGTCGCCGCCGCGGACTGCCTGGTGGCGGGCATCGGCGAAATTCTGGGCGGCAGCCAGCGGGAGGAGCGGCTGGACGTGCTGGAGAGCCGCATCCGGGAGCTGGGCATGGACCCGGAGGATTACTGGTGGTACTGCGATTTGCGGCGCTACGGCTCCTGCAAGCACGCGGGCTTCGGCCTGGGCTTTGAGCGGATGGTGATGTA
>JAVVPH010000003.1:0-18964 GCA_036655835.1 Oscillibacter sp. | reverse complement strand
GCGCCGGGCTTAAATTTTCCGGGGATTTCCTCCGGGGACTGGCACACGCACAGGGGGCCGGAGGCGTTGTGTTCCCCCACGCCCACGGCGTTGAGCAGTGCGCCGCCCACCAGATGGACCTTGATCATATTGGTGGTGCCGGACACGCCCACGGGGACGCCGGCGGTGAGAACCACCAAATCCCCCTGCTTGACAAGACCGGCTTCCTCGCCGTAGCGCACGGCCAAATCCACCAACTGGTCGGTGTTTTCCGCCATGGGCATCAAAATGGGGATCACGCCCCAATAGAGGGCCATTTGCCGCTGAACCTGCTCGTCCAAGAGGCAGGCGATGATGGTGGTGCCCGGACGGAACCGGCTCACCAGCCGGGCGGTGGTGCCGCTCTGGCTGACGGTGATGATGGCGTCCGCGCCGATGTCCATGGCGGTAGAGCAGGCGGCGTGGGCGGTGGCGGCGGCGATGGAGAGACGGCTCTCACAGGCCGCGTGGCGCATCCGCTTGGCGTAGTTGATGTCCGCCTCTGTCCGCAGGGCGATGGCGTTCATGGTCTGCACGGCCTCCACCGGGTACTTGCCCGCCGCCGTCTCGCCGGAGAGCATAATGGCGGCGGTGCCGTCGTAAATGGCGTTGGCCACGTCGGTGATTTCCGCCCGGGTGGGGCGGGGATTTTCCATCATGGAGTCCAGCATCTGGGTGGCGGTGATGACGGGCTTGCCCGCCGCCATGCACTGGGAGATGATGTCCTTTTGGATGATGGGAATTTCGGTGAAGTCAATCTCCACGCCCATGTCTCCCCGGGCCACCATGATACCGTCCGCCACGGACAAAATTTCCGTCAGGTTGGACACGCCGTCCTGATTTTCAATTTTGGCGATGATGCGGATGAGGGAACCGGCACCGTCCAACAGGCGGCGGATTTCCCGCACATCGTCGGCGGTGCGGACAAAGCTGGCGGCGATATAATCAAAGCCCTGCTCCACGCCGAAGAGGATGTCGTCCCGGTCCCGCTGGCTCATATACGGCAGCGACAGGCGCACGCCGGGGATGTTCACGCCCTTGTTATTTTTCATGGTGCCGTCGTTTTCCACCCGGCAGCGAATGGCGGTGGGCTGAATTTCCAGCACCGTCAGACGGACCAGACCGTCATCCAGCAAAATGGTGTTGCCGGGCTTCACGTCGTGGGGCAGGTCCGCGTAGGAGATGGCGCAGCGCGTCTCGTCGCCCACAATATCCTCTGTGACCAGGGTGAACTCGGCACCGGTTTTTAGCTGTATTATCCCCTTGGCAAAGGACTTCAGCCGCACCTCGGGACCCTTGGTGTCCAGCAGGGCCGCAATGGGGCGGTGCATCTCTTGGCGCAGACGCTTCACGGTGTCCAGCCGGACCTTGTGCTCTGCGTGGCTGCCATGGGAGAAATTGAAACGGGCTACATTCATGCCCGCCAGGATCATCTTTTGTACGGTATCGCCCTGGTCCGTCGCGGGACCGAGGGTGCAGACAATTTTTGTCTTGCGCATCAATATTACCACCTTTTCAAAAATTTTCACAAATAACACTATATCACAAATCTACAAAATGTAAAGTAAAATCGTAAAAATGCCCAAAAATTACAGGAAAAAGGGGGGATATACGCCCGCTTTCCTGTAATTTTCTGTTTAAATGCCCAGTTTTTCACGGAGGGCAGCAATCATTTCCCGGTACTCCGCCTCTGTCAGCAGCACCGGGTTGGGGTTGGTGATGGCGAAGGCACCGCCAAATTCAAAGCCGCCCTCGTACTTGGGGACGATGTGGAAATGGAGGTGGGGATTGCTGTCCCCGAAGGAGGCCAAATTCAGCTTGGTGCAGCCCCATAATTCCTTGATTGCGCCGGAGGCCCGGGCCAAATCTGCGGCAAAATCCGCCGCCTCCTGGGGGTCACACTCGCAGAGCTCTTTTTTGTGGTCCTTCAGCGCCAGCACACAGCGGCCCTTGTGGGCCTGGTCCTTGAAAAGATAGAGCGTACCGGCCTTCATCTCCCCCACGGGGAATAGGATGGCCTCCCGGCCCTCGTGATGCGCGTCGCAGTAAAAACAGCCCATGAAATCATTTCCTCCTCAAATTATGATGGATTTCGTCCTGTGTTTTCTTAGCATACATCTCTTTCCCGCCTGCCGTCAAGTCCTAAAGTAAACGATTACTGACGAACCTTTCCCACAGGGAATGAAGGGAGGCCGCCCCCGGCCCGGGCCATGGAATCCACCTGCCTGCGGAAGCTAAAAAAATTTTTTTATTCGGGAGGATTGCATCTTTTTACGGGAAATCGTATCATATACTTATCAACAACTAAAGGAGGAATCGTCATGGCAAATCTCACCCTATGGAACCAAGTCAAGCACTTGAAATCCGCAGAGTACCAGTGGATCGACCTGACACATGCGCTAAGCCCCGACACCCCGCATTGGTATGGCTTCGCGCCGCTCGAGGAAGCGTTGCTGTTCGATTATGCCCCGGACACCCCGCCGGACAAATTGGCCCCCATGCGCAGTTTTCAGTACAGCGTCGCCGGCCAGTACGGCACCCATGTGGATGTGCCCAGTCATTTTATTGACGGCGGCCGTGACATGGATGCGATTTCTCCCCGGGAGTTGGTGTATCCCCTGGTGGTTTTGGATTTCTCCGCCGCCTGTGCCGAAAACCCGGACTTTTTGCTGACGGTGGACCATTTGAAAACCTGGGAGGCGGAATTTGGGCGGATTCCTGAGGGGGCCTTTGTGGCCTTCCGCTCCGATTGGTACAAGCGGAAAAATCTTGACAATCCCGACGAAAACGGCGTGCCCCACTATCCCGGCTGGGACGCATCAACCATTCAATGGCTGGTGGAGGAGCGCAATATCGGGGCCATCGGCCATGAGCCGGCGGATACCGACCCGGGCTTCATCACCACCCGGGAGAACGCCTATCCCTACCCCGGCGAGCGGTACATCCTGTCCCAAAACCGGATTCAAATTGAAGTGCTGTGCCATTTGGACCAAGTGCCCCCTGTGGGAGCGGTGATGTTCTGCGCGTTCCCCAGGCTGAAGGGCGGCACCGGGTTCCCAGCCAGATGCTTCGCCGTTTATCCCACGGCCTGAGGGAAAATAGGCGGAGACGCTCCTTTGCGATTGCCCCGCGCACCAGTTGGTGCGCGGGGATTTTTTTGCGTTGCGGAGGACTGGGAAATCGTTTCCCCACAAATTTTTCTTGACAAATGGAGTCCTTGTGGTAGAATTGCTTCAAACATTTTACTTAAATTATTTTAATTAAAATGTCTTTACTATTTAAAAGAAAAAAGGAGAACCCATCATGGATTTTGAGAGTGTACGGGACGTAATTGTGGAGACATTGGCCGTTGAGGCCCAGCAGGTGACCCTGGAAGCCACCCTGACCGAGGACTTGGGCGCGGATTCCCTGGCCTCCGTGGAGCTGGTGATGGCCCTGGAGGAGGCCAGCGGCATTGCCATCGAGGACGGCGCTCTGGCGGAGCTGAAAACCGTGGGCGACATCGTGAATTATCTGGACAAGCACCGCGCAAAGCAGGGCTAAGGCCGCCTGCGGGGGTTTGAGCGCACTGTCCGTAAGCAGGAATCCGCTTCCCGCCGGGGAAACTTTATGCCCCGGCGGGCGAGGCGCTGGAAAGGAACAAGAATGACAAATCAGGAAATTTTTGAGCTGATGGACCGGTTTGACCGAAGCACGGCGCTTTCGCTGAAGCTGACGCGGGGAGACTGCGCCTTGGAACTGGACCGCCGGGGAACGGCGCAGACGGCGGCTGTGGCAGATGCCGCGCCGGTTTTGCCTGCCGCCCCCGCCCCGGATACTGCCCTCTATATCCGCGCGCCGCTGGTGGGCAGCTTTTATGCCGCCGCCACGCCGGGAAAGCCCCCGCTGGTGCAGGCCGGGGACCGCGTTGCCAAGGGCCAGACGCTGTGCTTGATGGAGGCCATGAAAATGATGAGCGAAATTGCCGCCCCCTGCGACTGCGTGGTGGAGGAAGTGCTGCCTGCGGACGGCGCGCTGTTGGCCTTTGACGCGCCCATTTTCCGTTACCGGGCGGTGTAAGGATGTTCAAACGAATTCTCATCGCCAACCGGGGCGAGATTGCCCTGCGTGTTTTGCGGGCTTGCCGGGAAATGGAAATTGAGACGGTGGCGGTCTACTCCACCGCCGATGCGGAGGCACTGTGCGTCCAGTTGGCCACCCGGGCGGTGTGCATCGGACCGGCCAAGGCGGCGGACAGCTATTTGAATCAAAACGCCCTGCTGACCGTGGCCAAGGCCACCGGCTGTGACGCGGTTCATCCGGGCTACGGCTTTCTCTCGGAAAACGCGGACTTTGCCGATGCCTGCGCGGCAAACGGCCTGACCTTCATCGGCCCCAGCGGCGACACCATTCGCAGTGCCGGCAGCAAGGCCGCCGCCTGCGCCCTTATGCGGGCGGCGGGAGTGCCCACCGTCCCCGGCTCCGACGGAGCCTTGGCGGACGCGGACCAGGCCCTCGAAGTGGCGCAGGCCGTGGGCTATCCCGTGCTGGTGAAAGCCGCCGCCGGCGGCGGCGGGCGGGGCATCCGCCGCTGTGACAAGCCGGAGGACCTCCCCGCCGCCTTTGAAGCGGCCCGGGCGGAGGCCGTGGCCTGCTTTGGCAACGGCGAGCTGTATTTGGAGAAGTGCATTGTCGATCCCCGGCACATTGAATTTCAAATTCTGGCGGACAGCAAGGGCAACACCCTCCACCTCTTCGACCGGGACTGCTCCGTCCAGCGGCGGAACCAAAAGCTGATTGAGGAGGCCCCCGCCCGCTGTCTCACCCCCGCTCTCCGGGCGTCAATGGGGGCGGCGGCGGTGCGGGCCGCCCGGGCCGTGGGCTACGAAAATGCCGGAACCGTGGAATTTTTGCTGGACCGGGACGGGGTGCATTTTTACTTTATGGAGATGAACACCCGGATTCAGGTGGAGCACGGCATCACGGAGCTGGTCACCGGGGTGGACCTGGTGCGCCAGCAAATCCGCATCGCGGCGGGGCTACCCCTGCCGCTGACCCAAGCGGAGGTGCACCTCAGCGGTCACGCCATCGAGTGCCGGGTCAATGCCGAGGACCCCACGGCGGCGTTCCGCCCCAGTCCCGGCACGGCGGACTTTGTGCATTTTCCCGGCGGCTGTGGTGTGCGGGTGGATTCCTGCCTGTACAGCGGCTATGCCCTGCCGCCCTATTACGACTCTCTGGCGGCAAAAATCCTGGTCCACGCCCCCACCCGGCTGGACGCCATCCGCCGGATGCGCCGGGCCTTGGAGGAGCTGACCATTGAGGGCTTCCCCACCAATGCGGAGCTGTCCCATCTGATTTTATACCACCCGGATTTCCTCCGGGGGGCCTGCACCACCTCCTTTTTGGAGGAGAATTTGGACGCGCTGGTGGCCTGGGGCCGCCGGGCCATGGAACAGGGGGAGAGGGCATGAATCCTGTGTTTGCCAAGCAGCGGACCAAGCTCCTGGCCCTGAAGGCCTTTCGGAACGAACAGACCCACGGCGGGGAACCGGGGGAGACGGTGGACTGCCCCAAGTGCGGCGGGCATTGCTCCCGCCGTGCCCTCTCCGCCGCGCTCTTTGTGTGTCCCGCCTGCGGCTATCATTTTCCTCTGGGGGCCTATTACCGCCTGGCCACGCTGCTGGATTCCGGTTCCTTTCGGGAGCTGAACGAAAAGCTCACCGGCGGCGACCCGTTGGAGTTTCCCGGCTATCCGGCCAAGCTGGATGGAGCCCGGAAAAAAACCGGTCTGCGGGAGGCGGTGGTCACCGCCCTGGGAAGCATCGACGGCCGGAAGGTGGCTGTGGGAGTGCTGGACAGCCGGTTTTTAATGGGCAGCATGAGCCCGGCGGTGGGGGAGAAGGTGACGCGGCTCATCGAGTGCGCCACCCGCCAAAAGCTGCCGCTGATTTTGGTGTGCGCCAGCGGCGGCGCCCGGATGCAGGAGGGGATTCTCTCCCTGATGCAAATGGCCAAAACCACTGCGGCGCTGAGCCGCTTTGGAGCCGGGGGACTGCTTTATATTTCGGTGCTCACCGACCCCACCACCGGCGGCGTCACCGCCAGCTTTGCCTCCCTGGGGGATATTATCTTGGCGGAGCCGGGGGCCCTCATCGGCTTTGCCGGTCCCCGCGTTATTGAACAGACCATCGGGCAGGCCCTGCCGGAGGGCTTTCAGCGGGCGGAATTTCAGGAGGAGCACGGGTTTGTGGATGCCATCGTCCCCCGGGGGGAGCTGCGGGCAACCCTTTCCCGACTGCTGGCCCTCCACAGCAAAGGAGCGCGGCATGGATAAGCAAGCCCTCACCCCGGCGGAGCGGGTGGCCCTGGCCCGCCACAGTCAACGCCCGGGCACAGTCGATTATATCGGCGGCATTTTCACGGACTTTTTTGAACAGCGGGGGGACCGTCTCTGCGGCGAGGACCCGGGAATTCTGGGGGGCATTGCCCGGTTTCACGGGCGGCCTGTCACGGTGATGGGTACCCGCAAGGGAAAAACCTTGGAGGAAAATCTCCGCTGTCACTTCGGTATGCCAAACCCTGAGGGCTATCGCAAGGCCCTGCGGCTCATGGGACAGGCGGAAAAATTTCGCCGTCCCATCATCACCTTTATCGATACCCCCGGGGCCTATCCCGGTCTGGAGGCCGAGGCCCGGGGCCAGGGGGAGGCCATTGCCCGGAATCTTTTGGAGATGAGCCGCCTCACCGTGCCGGTGATTGCCGTGGTGATTGGCGAGGGCAACAGCGGCGGGGCCTTGGCCCTAGCCGTGGCGGACCGGGTGCTGATGCTGGAAAACGCGGTGTATTCCATTCTCTCGCCGGAGGGCTTCGCCTCCATTTTGTGGCGGGATGCCGCCCGCTCACCCCAGGCCTGCGGATTGATGAAGCTCACCGCCGCCGACCTGCTGGCCCAAGGCGTGGCGGACCAGGTTGTATCCGAGCCGGCGGGCGGCGCGCAAACGGCCCCGGCGGCCATGTTTCGGCGGCTGGATTTGGCCCTCACCCGCCATTTGGCGGAGCTGAGCCGCCTGGACGGCAAGACCTTAACCGAGGCACGCTATGAAAAATACAGACGGATGGGCGTGGATTCCATCCAAAAGGAGGAGACATGAGCGGCATTAAAATTGTGGGGACCGGCCGCTGTGTCCCCGCCCAAGTGGTCACCAACGGGGACCTTGCCCGGATGGTGGAGACGGACGATGCGTGGATCGTCTCCCGCACCGGCATCCGCACCCGCCGTCACTGCACCACGGAAACCCACGGGGAGTTGTGCCTGGGCGCGGCCCGCGCCGCCATGGAAAAGGCCGGGGTCACCCCGGAGGAAATCGGCAGCTGCATCGTGGCCACCCTCACGCCGGACAATTTGGTCCCCTCCGCCGCCTGCGTGCTGCAACGGGAATTGGGCCTGCCCCACGACATTCCCTGCTTTGACCTCAACGCCGCCTGCAGCGGGTTTCTCTTCGCCCTCCACACCATGGACTGCCTTCTGCGTGCCTCCAAACGAAAATTCGGTCTGGTACTGGGGGCAGAGGTCCTCAGCCGGGTGCTGGATTGGACGGACCGGGGGACCTGCATCCTCTTTGGGGATGGCGCGGGGGCGGTGGTGGTGGAGAGCCGGGAGGAATATCCCTCCCTCCACGCGGAGCTTGGCTGTCACGGAAATGACCAACTTCTCCGCGTCCCGGGACCGGGGAGCGGCAGTCCCAGCGTGATTTCCATGGAGGGGACCAAGGTGTTTAAATTTGCCCTGGAGGCGGTGCCCTACTGCATTGACCGGGTGCTGGAAAACGCGGAGTGTACCGTGGACGATGTGGATTTCTTCGTGTTTCACCAGGCAAATGCCCGGATTATTGACTTGGCAGTGCGAAAATACCACATTCCCGCGGAAAAATATTATAAAAACATCGGGGATTACGGCAACACCTCCGCCGCCAGTATTCCCCTGGTCCTCAGCGAATTGGCGGATTTGGGGAAGGTCGGCCCAGGCTCCCGGGCGTTACTGGTGGGCTTTGGCGGCGGCTTGACCTGGGGCGGGGCGCTGGTGGAATTTGCGTGACGGCCTCGCAAAACCCTGCGGACATTTTCCGGGTATAGGCCCTGGTATTTCTTCAAAAATTGCCGTGTAACGCGGCGCAATCGGTAGCTCCGCCCACTGTGGAAAGGAAAAAATATGATCAAACTCAACGAGCTTTTGGGGACGGAATTTCCCCTGATACAGGGCGGCATGGCCAACATCGCCACCGGGGCCTTTGCCGCCGCCTCCTCCAACGCGGGGGCCTTGGGCGTCATCGGCACCGGCGGCATGGCCAGCGCGGCACTGCTCCGGGAGCAGATTCACATTTGCAGACAGCTGACGGACCGGCCCTTCGGCGTAAATTTGATGCTGATGAATCCCGCCGCCGCCGAAATGGCCGCAATCATCCTAGATGAGCGGGTTCCCGTGGTCACCACCGGGGCGGGCAATCCCGGCGCGTACATCCCGGCGTGGAAGGCCGCCGGCGTGAAGGTGCTGCCGGTGGTGGCCTCCTCCGTGCTGGCAAAGCGGCTCTCCCGCTACGGCGTGGACGCCTTTATTGCAGAGGGGACGGAGTCCGGCGGGCACGTGGGGGAGCTGACCACCATGGCCTTGGTGCCCCAGGTCATCGACGCGGTGAATGTGCCGGTGATTGCCGCTGGCGGCATTGCGGACGGACGGCAGCTAGCCGCCGCCTTTGCCCTGGGGGCCTGCGGCGCACAGCTTGGCACCTGCTTGCTGGTCAGTCAGGAATGTCCCATTCACGAAAATTATAAAAAGGCCCTGCTAAAGGCCAAGGACAGCGACACCACCGTCACCGGGCGGAGCATCGGCGGGCCGGTGCGGATTTTGAAAAACAAGATGGCCCGCCAATATCTGGCCATGGAGAAGGAGGGTGCCACGCTGGAGGAATTGGAGCGCTACACCCTGGGTTCCCTCCGCCGGGCGGTATTTGACGGCGACGTGGATACCGGCAGCCTGATGGCCGGTCAGGTGGCGGGGATGCTCCACGAGATGCAGCCCCTCCGCACCATTTTGGAGTCGCTGCTCTCCGGCTGTCAGGCCACACTGAAGGAGCTGGACACATGGAGATAAAGGGCAGAACCCTCTCCCTGCCGATTTTGCAGGGGGGGATGGGCGTGGGCGTGAGTCTTGACCGTCTGGCGGGGGCCGTGGCGGCCTGCGGCGGTATGGGCACCATCTCCACCGCGCTGTGCGGCTTTGATGAGCCGGATTTTGAAACGGACCCCTTTGCCGCCAATCTCCGGGCGTTGGACCGCCAAGTCCGCCATGCCAAGGCTGTGGCCAAGGGCGCGGGACTGGTGGCGGTGAATGTGATGGTGGCCACCGCCCAATATGCCGACAGTGTCCGCACGGCCCTCCGGGCCGGGGTGGACGCGGTGGTCTGCGGCGCGGGCCTGCCCACGGATTTGCCGGCGCTGTTTGCCCAAGTGCCGGAGAGCACTGCCGCCATGGCCCCGGTGGTCAGCGGCGGACGCTCCGCCTCGGTGCTCTGCCGCCTGTGGGACCGGCACTACGGCGTGACCCCGGATTTTGTGGTGCTGGAAGGCCCTCTGGCGGGGGGGCATCTGGGCTTCACCCCGGCGGAGGCCCAAGCGGCCCAGAGCGGAAATCCCAAGCCCCTGGGCGATTTACTGGCGGAGGTGCTGACGGCCCTGACCCCCTTCCGGGAAAAGTATCAGCGGGACATTCCGGTGTTCGTGGCGGGGGGCGTGGCAAACGGCGGCGCACTGGCGGACTATATGCGCCAAGGCGCGGCGGGGGCGCAGTTTGGCACGGCGTTTATCGCCACAGAGGAATGTGACGGGTCCCAAGCCTATAAAAACGCCCTGCTGGGGGCCACGGCGGAGGACGTGCAAATTGTCCAAAGTCCGGTGGGAATGCCGGGCCGCGCACTGCGCAGTCCGCTGATTTGCCGGGTGGAGGCGGGGACCCAGTCCCCCATTGCCCGCTGTCGCCGCTGTCTCACGGCCTGCAACCCGGCTTCGGCCCCCTACTGCATCTCCCGGGCCTTGATTGCGGCGGTCCGGGGGGACTGGGAAAACGGCCTGTTTTTCTGCGGGGCCAACGCGGGGCAGGTTCAGGCAATGACCACGGTGCCGGATTTGTTGGCGCGGATCATGGAAGAGTGGAGGGCGGCCCAATGAAGCTTGGATTTTTATACGCGGGACAGGGCAGTCAGCACCCCGGCATGGGGGCGGACCTGTACGAAGCCTATCCCGCCTTTCGCGCCGTACTGGACGGCGTGAAGCTGGATTTTGACTTGAAGGCCCTCTGTTTTCAAGACGAAAATGGCCTGCTCAACGACACCCGCTACACCCAGCCCTGCATGGTGGCCTTTGCCGCCGGAGTGACAGCGGTGCTGTGGGAAAAGGGGATTGTCCCCGCTGTGGCGGCGGGGCTGAGCCTGGGCGAATATTCCGCCCTCCACGCCGCCGGGGTGTTGGACGGAGAAACCGCCATCCGCCTGGCGGCCTTTCGGGGCGGCGCAATGGCGGAGGCGGCCCGGGGGATTGCCTGCGGCATGACGGCGGTGCTGGGCCTGAACCGGGAGGACCTGCAAGCCGCCTGCGACGGGGCCTCCGCCTTGGGCGTGGTGCAGATTTGCAACTATAACTGCCCGGGGCAACTGGTCATCGGCGGCGAGCGTGCCGCCGTGGACCGGGCGGCGGCACTGGCGCGGGACGCCGGCGCGAAGCGCTGTCTGCCCCTCAAGGTCAGCGGGCCGTTTCACACGAAATTATTAAAGCCCGCCGGCGATGCCCTGGGGGAGTATTTTCAAACCATTTCCTTTGCCCCGCCTCAAATTCCCGTGCTGTTCAACTGTCTGGGCCGGGAGATGGGGCCGGAGGACCGGATTCCCGCCCTGTTGGAGCGGCAGGTGCAAAGCGCCGTCTATTTAGAGGACAGCATCCGCCGTATGGCGGCGCTGGGGGTGGATGCCATCGTGGAAATCGGGCCGGGCAGAGTGCTCTCCGGCTTCGTCCGCAAAACCGTGCCGGGCATGGCGGTGTGCGCCGTGGAGACGGCGGCGGAGGTAGCGGCCCTGCCTGAAAAGCTGAAGGAGGTAATCGGATGAATTTTACGGGAAAAACCGCTGTCATCACCGGCGGCAGTCGGGGTCTGGGCCGGGCGGTGTGTCTGGAACTGGCCCGGGGCGGGGCCAATCTTGTTTTTTCCTACGCGGGCAATACCCAGGCGGCGGAGGAAACCCTTGCGGACCTGAAAGCCCTGGGCGTGGAGGCCCTTTCCGTCCGGGGGGACGTGGCCTGCGCGGCGGATGTCAAGGCCCTGATGGATGCCGCTCTGGGGCGGTTTGGCTCCATTGATATTCTGGTGAACAACGCCGGCATCACCCGGGATAAGCTCCTGATGCTCATGGGGGAGGAGGACTTTGACGCGGTGATTGCCACCAATCTCAAGGGGGCCTTTCTCTGCATGAAGGCCGTCTCCCGGCTGATGATGAAGCAGAGATACGGCCGCATTGTCAATCTGGCCTCCGTGGTGGGTCTGCGGGGCAACGCCGGACAGGTGAATTATGCCGCCAGTAAGGCGGGCCTCATCGGCATGACCAAATCCCTGGCCAAGGAGCTTGCCACCCGGGGGGTCACCGTCAACGCCGTGGCCCCCGGCTTTATCGACACCGACATGACCGCCTCCCTGCCGGAGGCCGCCAAGGCGGCACTGCTGCCCACCATTCCCATGCAGCGGTTGGGAAAGCCCCAGGATGTTGCCGCCGCCGTGGCGTTTTTCGCCAGTGAGGAGGCCGCCTATATCACCGGACAGGTGCTCTGCGTGGACGGCGGCATGGCGATGTAATGCTGAAAAAACGGCAGTTGATTTATAAAATTTTCCAACAGGAGGAATGACCATATGGAACGACGCAGAGTTGTCATCACCGGCATCGGCGCCATCACCCCGCTGGGCCATACCGCCGCCGAAACCTGGCAGGCGGTCCGGGCAGGGGTGTGCGGCGTCGCGCCCATCACCCTCTACGACACGCAAAACCAAAAGGTGAAGCTGGCGGCGGAGGTGAAGGGCTATCAAGTAGAAAATTTTCTGGATAAAAAAGAGGCCAAGCACATGGCCCGCTTCACCCAGTTTGCCGTCATTGCCGCCCGGGAAGCCTTGGCGGACAGCGGCTTTCCCCTGGACTCCGCCGATTTGGACCGCTGTGGTGTGATGGTGTCCAGCGGCATCGGGGGGCTACAAAACACCGAGGAGGAGCACGACCGGGGCCTGGCCCGGGGCTTTGACCGGGTGTCGCCCTTTTACGTTCCCATGTCCATTTGCAACATGGCGGCGGGGCAGGTGGCCATCGACGCGGGCTTCCGGGGGGTGTGTACCTGTCCGGTCACCGCCTGCGCCGGGGGCACCAACGCCGTGGGGGACGCGTTCCGCTCCATTCGGGACGGCTACACCGATGCCATGCTCTGCGGCGGCAGTGAGGCCGCCGTCACGCCGCTGGCCATTGGCGGCTTCACCTCCATGAAGGCCCTGACCCAGACGGAGGATGTCTCCCGGGCCTCCATCCCCTTTGACGGGGAGCGCAGCGGCTTTGTCCTGGGGGAGGGCGCGGGCATCTTACTGCTGGAAGCCCTGGACAGCGCCCTTGCCCGGGGGGCAAACATTTACGCCGAGGTGACGGGCTACGGCGTGAGCTGCGACGCGTATCACATGACGGCCCCCGCGCCGGAGGGCCGGGGCGGCGCGAAGGCCATGGCTATGGCGCTGTCCGACGGCGGCGCGGCACCGGGAGAGGTGGACTATATCAACGCCCACGGCACCTCCACCCCCTTGAATGACGCGGGAGAGACGGCGGCCATCAAAACGGTGTTCGGCGACCACGCCTACGCACTGGCCATCAGCTCCACCAAGTCCATGACCGGCCATATGCTGGGGGCGGCGGGGGCGGTGGAGGCCATTTTCACCGCATTGTCCCTCCGGGACGGCTTTCTCCCCGCCACCGTCCATTACCGCGTGGCGGACCCCGCCTGCGATTTGGACGTGGTGCCGGGAACGGGCCGGGCACAGGATATTCGCCTTGCCCTGTCCAATTCTCTGGGCTTTGGCGGACACAACGCCAGCTTGCTGGTCAAGAAATGGGAGGGCTGATGATGCAGTTCAATTCCAATGAAATCGCGGAGATTCTGCCCCATCGCTACCCCTTTGCCCTGGTGGATAAAATCATCGACGGGGAGGAGGGCAAGTGGGCCAGAGGCATCAAATGCGTCACGGTGAACGAGCCGTTTTTCTGCGGGCATTTTCCCCAAAAGCACGTCATGCCCGGGGTGCTTTTGGTGGAGGCCATGGCCCAGGTGGGGGCGGTGGCCATTCTCTCCCTCCCGGAAAACCGGGGGAAGCTGGCCTTTTTCGGCGGCATTAAAAACGCCCGGTTCAAGGCGCAGGTGGTCCCCGGCGACGTGCTGGAGCTGGAGTGCGTGCTGACCAAACAGCGGGGCAACGTGGGCATCGGGGAGGCAAAAGCCACGGTGGCGGGCAAGGTGGTGGCTACGGCGGAGCTGACCTTTGCCGTCAGTGCGGAATAACGGTTGCCGTTTCCTTGAAAACTTGCTATACTAAATGGGTCAATAGGGGAGGGGGAAACGGCGATGCAGGAAAATCAAGCGTTTTTTGAGGTTTATACCAAATTCAAGCTCCATTTTTATCAGGAGATTTTTCGGCGGTTTCAGGACCGGGAGGCCAGTCTCACCACGGTGGAGACCTTCTGCATGGAGACGATTCAGGCCCTCCACGCCCCCACCATCAACGAATTTGCCACCTTTATGCAAATTTCGCCGCCCAATGCGGCCTATAAGGTCAACAGCCTCATTCGCAAGGGCTACGTCCGCAAAACCCAGGACATCACGGACCGCCGGGAATACCACCTGGAGGTGACCCCCAAATATATGGAGTACTATAATATCAGCACCACGTATATGAAAGAGGTCATGAACCGCATCAACCACCGCTTTTCCGCTGAGGACTGCGCCAAGTTTGATGAGATGTTCACCATTGTCTCCCGGGAGCTGATGGGCGAGGTGGAGCTGCCGGACCGAGAGTCGAAAGCGACCCGGGAATAAAAGCAGAGAACGCAAAAAGCAGGAGACGGGCATTGCCCGTCTCCTGCGTCTTTTTTTGTTTAGGCTGCCAGATACAAATGCAGCAGCTCCGCCAAATCAGCGGCGGCCAGATAGGTGACGCCCTTTTCCAACACGCAGGGCTTGCGCAGGGTCAGATTGCCATTGCCGGTTTTGGCCTGGGTCTGACCGGGGAGGAAGGAGCCCACCGTCACGCCGCCCTGGGAGATGGTGGCGCCGGTGGCGGCGTTCCAAGTGACCTGATAGCCCATGGCCTCCGCCACGGCGCGGACGGGCAGCAGGATTTCCGGGTCGATTTTGGCGGGAACGGTGAGCTTTTCACCGCCGAGGGAAATTTCACCGGTTTTGCTCACTTCCAGGTACCCGCGATAGGAATAGGCAAAGACCATGACCCGGTTGACCACGCCCTTCATATCCGTCCAAGCCAAAATATGGGCACCGGGAATCAAATCCATCTGGCTCACCACATTTTTGGTCAAATAGGGGAAAAACACGGCAGTTTCCGGCACCACCACGGTTTCGCCGCCAGCCACGGTGATGGTGGTGGTTTTATCCTTGACAGACGCGCCGGTAATCTCATAATAGGACGGCACCGCGAAGTCCGCGGGAATGTGGGCCAGTACCAGCTTGGCAGTGCCCTGGGGGGGCAGACTGGCGGTGACGGCGTTGCCGATGTAGGCATAGACCATCTCGCCGTCCTTCAAATCCGCCATGGTGAGGGGATCGCCGGAGACGGCATCCAGAATGACCATGCGGTCGCCGTGGAGAATAATCTCCTGATACGGGTCCTTCTCGTTGGAATTTTTCAGTTGAAACCCGCCGTCGTGGAGCTTGGTGAGACTGCCCCACACCCGCATGGGGCCGGGAGCGGCGGCGGTGGGAACCGCATCCCCGGGAGCGGCGGCAATGGGCGTCACCTCTGCGGCGGAGGCGGCAGTGCCCAGCAGGGCGATGCACAACAGGGCGGGCAACAGTCGTTTCAGTAGATTTTTCATCAAATTCGTCCTCTCTTTCGGTGGAATTGCGGATACAGCGGCAATTCCCTGATGCTGCGGGAAGCAGAGGCGGCAGGCCCTTACTTCCGCGCGGATACGTTGTTAGACGCAAGGCCGGGAAAAAGGTTCCGCATTTTCGGAAATTTCCAATAAAAAACGGGACTGCCACAAAAAATGTGACAGTCCCGCAGCGTTTTCAGCTCTTTTTGCCCTTGAGGAGCTTCATGCGTTTTTCATGCTCCAAAACGGACTTGCGCATCCGCAGACTCTTGGGGGTGACCTCCAGCAGCTCGTCGTCCACCAGGAATTCCAAGCACTGCTCCAAGCTCATCTGCTTGGGGGGAACCAGGCGCAGTGCCTCGTCCGTGCCGGAGGAGCGGGTGTTGGTGAGCTGCTTTTTCTTGCAGATGTTCACGGTCATGTCCTCATTGCGGGAGGAGAAGCCAACCACCATGCCGGCATAGACCGGCACGCCCGCGCCGATGAACAGCACGCCCCGCTCTTGGGCGTTGTAGAGGCCGTAGGTGACGGATTCACCCGTCTCAAAGGAGACGAGGGAGCCGCTGGCCCGGCGGGAAATTTCGCCCTTATAGGGGGCGTAGGAATCAAAGACGGAGGCCATGATGCCCTCGCCCTTGGTGTCGGTGAGAAAATCGTTGCGATAGCCGAACAGGCCACGGGCGGGAATCAAAAATTCAATTTTCATCCGCTCGCCCACAGGGGTCATTTCCAGCATATCGGCCTTGCGCTGACCCAGCTTTTCGATGACCGCACCCACGGAATCTCCGGGGACGTCCACCACCAGGCGCTCAATGGGCTCGCATCTCACGCCGTCAATTTCCTGATACAGCACCCGGGCGGGGGACACCTGAAATTCGTAGCCCTCCCGGCGCATGGTTTCAATGAGGATGGACAGGGACATCTCGCCCCGGCCCGCCACGTTGAAGGCCTCGGAGGTGTCGGTTTCCGTGATGCGCAGGGACACGTCCTTCAAAGTCTCCTTGGCCAGACGCTCCCGCAGTTGGCGGGAGGTGACAAATTTGCCCTCACGGCCCGCAAAGGGAGAGTCGTTGACGGAGAAGGTCATCTCCATGGTGGGGGCGGAAATCTTCACGAAGGGCAGGGCCTCCACACACTCGGAGGCGCAAATGGTATCTCCGATGGTGATGTTGGGAATGCCGCTCATGGCGACAATATTGCCGGCGGTGGACTCTGCCACGGGAACCCGGGCCAGACCGCTGAACTCAAAAACAGACGTCGCCTTGGCTTTGCGCATACCGGCCTCTTGGGTATGGTAGTTGCAAACGGCAATCTCCTGATTCTGCTTCAGGGTGCCCCGCTCAATGCGGCCGATGGCAATGCGGCCCACAAATTCGTTGTAGTCAATGGAGCTGACCAGCATCTGGAAGGGCAGGTCCACATCGGCCTCCGGCGCGGGAATGTATTCGAGAATCGTCTCAAACAGCGGCTTGAGGTCGGTGCCCAAATCCTCCGGCGTGTAGGAGCAAATGCCCTGGCGGGCAGAGCAAAAGAGCATGGGGGAATCCAGCTGCTCCGGTGTGGCGTCCAAATCCATCAGCAGCTCCAGCACCTCGTCCACCACCTCGTGGATGCGCTGGTCCGGGCGGTCAATTTTGTTGACCACCACAATGACACGATGGCCCAGCTCCAGGGCCTTGGACAGGACAAAGCGGGTCTGGGGCATGGGGCCTTCCGCCGCGTCCACCAGCAAGATGACACCGTTGACCATCTTCAGGATACGCTCCACCTCGCCGCCGAAATCGGCATGGCCCGGGGTGTCCACGATGTTGATTTTGGTGTCTCCAAACTGGATGGCGGTGTTCTTCGCCAGAATGGTGATTCCGCGCTCCCGCTCCAAGTCCCCGGAGTCCATGACGCGGTCCGTCGTCGCCTGATTTTCGCGGTAGGCACCGCCCTGTTTGAGCATTTCATCCACCAATGTGGTCTTGCCATGGTCAACGTGGGCGATGATGGCAACATTTCTTAGCTTTTCATTCTGCAAGGTAAAAGCCCCTTTCTCGGATAGCTTGTTCTTTTTTTATCTGTTATATAGTTTTTACACACAGCAGGTTATTATATTCCCTATTTCCTTTTTTTGCAAGTCGTTTTCAAAGTTTTTTTGAAAAAAAGGTCAGAAACCTTGCAAATTCAGATGAAAAGCCGGGGATTCCCTGCCGCTTTCTCCCAATCTCTGGATATTTTACCCTGTTTTCAAGAGAGATACTACCTTTTCACCAAAGAACCGGGGAAAAGCCCGGTAGATTTGGCTCTTCCGCCGCTTGACGGCAAAATCCGCCGTATTTATAATGGGAGATGCTGTGTGGAAAGCGCCGCGTTGCGCCGCCTGTTTCCACGCAAGTATTCTGATTGGCTGCAATCAGCACGGAGGATTTTTTGATGTATCACATTAAAACCATGAACAAGCTCTCCCCCTTGGGTCTGAACACCTTCGACCGGGAAAAATACGCAGTGTGCGACGACTGCGACGGCGAGGACGGGATTCTGGTCCGCTCCGCCAAGCTCCACGACTATGTCTTTCCCGAAAGTCTGCTGGCCATTGCCCGGGCCGGCTCCGGCGTGAACAACATCCCCCTGGACCGCTGCTCTGAAAGCGGCGTGGTGGTGTTCAGCACCCCCGGGGCCAATGCCAACGCCGTGAAGGAGCTGGTGCTGTGTGCCCTGCTGCTGGCCTCCCGGGATGTGGAGGGCTCCACCCGCTGGGTCCGCGCCCAGGTGGAGGCCGGGGTGGACGTGCAATCCGTGGTGGAAAAGGGAAAATCCGCCTTTGCGGGGCCTGAGCTTTATAAGAAAACCCTGGGGGTCATCGGTCTGGGGGCCATCGGCGCGCTGGTGTCCAATCTGGCCCTGTCTCTGGGCATGAATGTCTACGGCTACGACCCCTATCTCTCCGTGGATTCCGCCCTGCGGTTGGACCGCCATATCCATGTGGTGAAGGATTTGGACGAGCTGTACCGCAAGGCGGACTATATCACCATTCACATTCACTATACCGCGCAAACCCGGGAAATCATTGGTGCCAAGGCCTTTGCCGCCATGAAGCGGGGCGTGCGGCTGATCAATCTGGCCCGGGGCGAGCTGGTTTGCGACGAGGCCCTGCTGGCGGCACTGGAAACCGGCAAGGTGGCGTCCTACGTCACCGATTTCCCCACCAATCAGCTGATGAAAGCCCGCCATGTGGTGGGAATGCCCCACCTGGGGGCCTCCACGCCGGAGAGCGAGCAGAATTGCGCGGTGATGGCGGCGCAGGAGTTGCAGGACTATCTGGAAAACGGCAATATCCGCAATTCCGTGAACCTGCCGGACGTGTCCCAAGCCCGCAGCGGCGCGTGCCGGATGTGCGTGATTCACAAAAATGTGCCGGCCATGTTGGCCAATATCACCACGCTTCTCTCCCGGGAATGCATCAACGTGGAAAACCTGAGCAACAAGTCCAAGGGCGACTACGCCTATACCATTGTGGATTTAAGCTGCAAAACCACCGGCTCCGTGGCAGACGATGTGGCCGCGCTGCCGGGCGTGGTCCGGGTCCGGGTGATTGACTGAGACAGGCAGCGCCTGTCACGGAATCGGGCAAAAGGTGGGGCCTCCGGCCCCACCTTTTGGTTGACAGCGTTCCGCCAAACAGGTACAATATCAGCGAAACCCGTCTCCCCAGCGAGATGGACAGCGCGTCCGCCGCCTCAGCGCAGGGTGACCGAAAACCCTGGGCACACAATTTCATATCTGCGTCCGTAGCTCAGATGGATAGAGCG
>JAVVPH010000002.1:0-30177 GCA_036655835.1 Oscillibacter sp. | reverse complement strand
ACCGTGGAACTGTACGAAACCAAGGAATACAAGGAGGCCATGGGCTGGTGCGCCTATGTGTTCAAGAAGCGCAAGATGGGCGTTCTGATCGGCTATCCCGGCAGCGGCAAGACCACGGTGCTGCGGAACTTCTGCATGGCGCAGAACGGCGTTCTGTACGTCGAAGCCTGGCCGCAGATGCGCATGGGCGACATGCTGGAAACCATCGCGCGCGGCCTGGGCATCAGCGTCAAGGGCAACAGCTACAGCAAAACGCAAGCCCTGATCGACGCGCTGCGCGGCCGTGAGGACGTGATGATCGCGGTGGACGAGGCGGAGTATCTGGCAAAGTGGGACGTGGACAAGCTGGAGGTCCTGCGGAAAATATGGGACAACACCGGCACCCCTATCATCCTGTGCGGCACCGAGCAGCTGGAGGTCATGCTGACGCGTGGCCCGAAGCGTGAGAACCTGGCCCAGCTTTACCGGCGCAAGGTGGAGATCAAGCTGAAAGGCATCGGCCCGGCAGAGGCCCGCAACATGCTGCGCGGCTATAACGTGGCAGCGGATGCGGCCGACGACCTGGCGGCCATCGCCGGGGACGTGAAGCACGGCGGCATGGGCACCTTTGCGGAAATCCTGGACCTGTGCCTGGAGGCAGCGGAGGGTGGCGAGATCACCCGCGCGATCCTGGCTTCGGCCCGGAAATACAAACTGATGTACTAAAGGAGGAAAACGCGTGAAGGTTCTATTTGGCATTTACATGATACTGGTGGTGTCCATGTTCGCGTATGTGGGCATCGTCTGCATCCGCAAGCGGCACGCGCCCGCGTCGGGCGTCGTCGGTCTAATCTTCGGCGGCCTGGGCCTATACCTGGCTGCGGCCGTCCTGGCGGGGGTGATCTGATGGAGGCAACATTCCTAACCATTAAGGTGCCCCGGCGCGTGAAGGGCGACCCGGTGATCTACATATGCAGCCCCTACGCCGGGGATCGGGAGGGCAATGCCAAGCGGGCAGAGCGGTACTGCCGGTTCGCGTGGGAGCACGGCGGCATCCCGCTGGCCCCGCACCTGCTGTTCCCCAGGTTCATGGACGAGGACAACCCCACCGAGCGCCAGGAGGGGCTGCATATGGCCCGCAAGCTGCTGACCATGTGCGACGAAATGTGGGTGTTCGGCGACCGCATCAGCCAAGGAATGGCGGCGGAGATCGCGGAGGCAGCCGGGCGCTTCATCCCAATTTATCACATGGACGACGCCCTGACCCTGACCATCGAAGCCCGGCAAGCCAGGCGCGGCTGGTAATCAATTTTTGGAGGTTTTAGTGTGGCAAGAACAAGAGTAGACGACAGAGTCCCGGCCCTGACCAGCTGGGACGAGGTGGATCAGATGCTGGCAATCATCGGCGACAACCAGCGGACCATTGAGGGCATTGAACACGCGATGCAGGAAGCCATCGACAACGAGAAGGCCGCCGCGTCCATCAAGGCGCAGACCTTCATCGACAACAACGTCCGGCTGGAGCGGCAGATCAAGGAGTTCTCCGAGGCCCACCGGGAGGACCTGGACGGCAAGAAAACCAAGGTTCTGAACTTCGGTAGCGTGGGCTTCCGCAAGTCCACCAAGATCACCCTTCCCCGTGCGGCCACCAAGCTGGAGGAAGTAATCCGGCAGCTGGTGGCGCGCGGCATGGGCGACTGTGTAAAGCAGCCACCGGCCAAGGTGGACAAGGACGCCCTGCGGAAGTACCCGGCCGGTGAGATCGTGGCCGTGGGCGCAGCCGTCCAGGTGGACGACACGTTCTGGTACGAACCGGACCGGGAGAAGCTGGCTCAGTAGTCCCCAGCGAACCCATGAAAGGAGGAACGCGCGATGGGAGCCACACCCGGAAACATCATTACCCCGCAGCAGATGCGGTGCATCTACGCGCTGGCCCGCAAGGGCGGACTGGATAGCGACGCGCTGCACGCCGTCGTGGAGAACGGCACGGGAAAGGACAGCATCAAAACCCTAACGATCCAGGACGCCAAGACGGTAATCGACCAGCTGAAACGGCTGACCGGACAGGAAACGACCGGCCCCCACAATCGGTCTACCAAGGAGCAGGTAGGCATGATCTACGGCCTGGCCGCCAAGCTGGGATGGGCCGACGATCCCCGCCGCCTGACCGCCTGGCTGGAAAAACGCTATGGCGTGAGCCACCCGCGCTTCCTGGACGACAGCAGCACCCGCAACTGCATAGAGGGAATGAAGGCCATGCTGGCAGGCGGACGCGGGGAACGGAAAGGAGGCCGCCGTGGAGAAGTGGACGGAGACGATCACCATTGACATGCTGCCGGAGCAGTACCAGCCGCTGGCCGACGTGATCGGCGTGCAGCAGCTGCTGTCCTTGGCAGAGAAGCAGGGCGGAAGCAACATGTATATCCCGAAGATGGAGGCCCTTGTGAGGACCACCCGCGACCGCCAGATCAAGGAAAAGTTTAACGGCTACAACGCAGAGGAACTGGCCCACTGCTACGGCATGACGGTGCGATGGGTACAGGAAATCTGCAAGGATAGCCCACCCCCCGGACAACTTACACTGGACGACATCTGGAGCCGAGAAGCAGAGTGAAAGTGAAGAATTGCTTCATCTTTACCCTACACAATATAGCCTATAGAATAATAACCGTAAAGGCCGCAAGCCTTTACGGTTATTACTTTTATATCGTGACTTTTAGGGAGGACGCGCCGCATGGACAACTGGGTAACATGGATCATTCAGGTGGTGGCCTATGGCATAATCTGCTTCCTGCTGAAGCGTGAGCTGGCCCAGCTGGACGAACGCTTCAAGCGATTAAACGACAGGATCGACACGGTGGAGAAGAAAACAGCCGACGACATCGACGCCGTGGAGAAGAAGCTAAACGAAACAATCAGCGGACTGCCGTTCCAGTACACCCTCCGCGAGGACTTCATCCGCAGCGTCGCAGGCTTCGACGCCAAGCTGGACAAGATACTTGACCAGCTGAACAGACGACAGTAACCCAACATTTTGACTTTAGAAAGGAGGCGGCGTTATATGGCAGCCGACCTGACCATCCAAGCGAACAAGCGCGCCAGAGGCGAGATCATGGCCTTACTTTACTCCGTGCAGCCTATGCCGGTGGAGGTGCGCACCCTAACAAACAGCCTGCTGGAGAGCAACCGTGTGACCATTCCAAACATCGCGCAGTACATCGACTATCTGTCCGGCAAGGGCTACATCACTGTGATCGGTGAAGAAGATGCAGCCAAAATCCTGCGCGGTGTTCTACCGCCTTCCGCGTTCGTCAAGCTGACCCCGGCCGGTGTGGACCTGGTGGAAGGAACCACCGAGGACCCCGGCGTGGACGTTTAAGGCCATGGGCACGCAGAGAGAGCGCAACCGCATACGCAGCCGCGTGGACGAACTGCCGGACAACATCCGCACGCAGCTGGACCAGATGCTGGCCGACGTGAAGTATACCTACCAGGACATCAGCGACGCGCTGGGTGACCTGGGCTATGACATCAGCCGCAGCGCCGTGGGCAGATATGCCATGCGCCACAATAGCGCAGCACGACGATTAAAAGAGGCATCAGAACAGACCACGGCGCTGTTGCAATTCATCCGTGAGAACCAGGATGTGGAGTCCACCGAGTTGGCCGCCGCCATTATGATTGACGGACTGACCCGGAGGATTGCCACGGCCGACGAGGACTTCGACACCATGCCGCTGGATAAGGCGGGCCGCTTGCTGGTGCAGCTGCAACGCAGCACCATCTACAAGGAGCGGTGGCGCAAAGAGCGTCTGGCGGCCATTGAAGCTGTCGAACGCAACGTCCAGGCGAGGATGCGCGAGGCCGTTCAAAATGATCCCGCCCTGCTGGAGCAGCTGCAAAGGTTGGTCAGCGCGGCGGCAGCAGAGGAGGCGGGGCGCGATGAAAAATGATCCTGCATGGTACGTTATCCAGGTACTGACCGGCACCGAGGAAGTGATTGCTGAACAACTGAACAGCGCGGGCATGGAGGCCCTGGCCCCTGCCCAGGTGTTGCATGAGCGCCGCCACGGCAAGTGGTGGCCGGTGCGCCGGATCGTGTTCCCTGGCTATGTGTTTGTTCGTGTGGACATGGTGCCCCGCGCATACTACTACATCAAGCAGCTGCCACATGTGATCCGGTTGCTGGGGACGGACAGCCCGGAGGCTGTACCGGACGAGCAGATGGAGATCGTGCAAGCCTTCGCCAACGACGGCCGCGACTTCGGCATGTCGGAGGGCGACAAGATCGACGGCAAGACCGTGATCACATCCGGCCCACTGGCGCAGCTGGAGGGCAAGATCGTGAAGGTAAACGTCAGAGCCAGACGGGCCACCGTTGAGGTGCCCATCCTGAACAGCACCTACCAGGTGGACGCCGGGATCATCGTAAACCAGGCGGACACCCCGGCCGACGAGGCCAACACCACATGAACCCGACAGACCATGCGCGCTGATCCGTCGCCGCATGGAAATTGGGGGACATACTCCAGATAGTAACGCCGCCACCAAGCGGTGAGGGCGAAGCTATACCTACCGGGGCGGACCCATCCGTGGGGATCACTCCACGCGCCCCGCCATTGCCACCTCCTTTCACCACCCGCCCCGGTACGCGAAAACGTGCCGGGGTGTGGTGGTATTCAGGGTAACACCAGAAAAGGGCGCACAGGCGCTTCGGGGGAGAATGTGGAGAGTTACACCACCCCACGCGTTTAACGGCGTTCTAACGCGTCAGAGAGGGCACAGAGGGCAAACGAACGCCATCCGAGAACGGGAGGTGCCAAACGGTGGCCGATTTAACCGAAATCAAGAAGCTAATCAACCCGGAGGGCATCCTGGACCCCCGGATCATAAAAGCACAGCGCAGCTTTTACGAATACTGCAAGCTGATGAACCCGAAGTTTTTCCGGGACGACCGGCCGTATCAGCGAGAACTGTGCAATACGCTCCAGGACATCTTCGAGGGAACCCTGCGCCGGGAGAACGGGGAGCCGTACAAAAACTTGATGATCAATCTGCCGCCCCGGCACGGAAAGTCCTACACCCTGACGCTGTTTGTGCAGTGGTGTATGGGTAAGCGGAACGACACTCGCGTGATCTCCGTGTCATACAACGACATCCTGGCCGGGCGCTTCGCCCGGAATATTCGGGATGGTATCGACGCCGACAAGCTGGACAGCCGCCTGACGATCTTCAAGGATGTGTTCCCAACAACACACGTTAAACGCGGCGACGCCAGCGCGCAGCTGTGGAGCCTGGAGGGCCAGTTCTTCAACTACCTGGCGACCGGCTTCGGCGGCACCATTACCGGCATCGGCTGTTCCATGGGCATCATCGACGACCCCATCAAAAACGACAAAGAGGCGTTCAACGACCGAACGCTGGACGAACAGTGGGCCTGGTACACCGATACCTTCCTTTCCCGTGTGGAGGAAGGCGGCATGCAAATCATCGTAATGACCCGGTGGAGTACCAAGGACCTGTGCGGCCGCCTGCTGTCCAGTGAGGACGGCGGCGACTGGTATGTGTTCAAGCGCCAGGCCTGCCTGGACGAAGATAAGAAGTCCATGCTGTGTGCGGCGGTGCTGTCCTTCGGCAGCTACATGAAGAAGCGACGCCTGACCAGCCCGGAGATCGCCGACGCCAACTACCAGCAAGAGCCGGTGGACATCAAAGGAAAGTTATATACCGAGTTCAGGACCTACGAACAGCTTCCACGCGACACCGCCGGAGCGCCGGACTTCACCGAAATCATCAGCTACACCGACACGGCCGACACCGGCACCGACGACCTGGTGTCCATCGTGGCCGGGCTGCATCAGGGCGAGGGCTACGTCCTGGACGTGCTGATGTCTGACGAGCCGATGGAAAAGACCGAGCCGCAGACGGCGGAGCAGCTGTTCGGCTACCACGTCCAGACGGCCAAGATCGAAAGCAACAACGGCGGCCGTGGCTTTGCCCGGAACGTGGAACGGCTGCTGTGGGAAAACTGGCAGACGCGCAGCGTCAACGTGGAATGGTTCCACCAGGGTGCGAACAAGCAGGCCCGCATTCTGTCCGGGGCCAGCTTCGTAATGCAGCACCTGCTGTTCCCGGAGGACTGGGCGATCCGCTGGCCGCGCTATCATGCGGCCATGGTCAGCTACCAGCGGGCCGGAAGCAACAAGCACGACGACGCCCCGGACGCTACGACGGGCATCGCGGAAACAATCCAGGAGCGAGAAGGGAGAGGTTCACTTGATATATGGTGGGTGTGAGATCGTCAGGGGCGACTGCATCGACGTACTGCAACAGCTGGAGCCGGGCAGCTTCGACGCCCTGATCACTGACCCGCCCTACAGCAGCGGCGGCCAGTACAGAGGCGACCGCATGCAAAGTGTGTCGGACAAGTATAGCGCCACCGGCACTAAGGCGGAATATATCAACCATGAGTTTGAAGGCGACAATATGGATCAGCGGGCGTTCACCAGCTGGACGGCCTACTGGCTGTCCCTATGCCGCCGTGTGGTGAAGCCGGGAGGCGTGGCCGCGATCTTCATCGACTGGCGGCAGCTGGCGTCGCTGTATGACGCGATCCAGTGGGGCGGCTGGGTGATGCGGGGTGTGATCCCCTGGGACAAGAAGAACGCCCGGCCGCAGCCTGCCAGGCCGCGCCAGCAATGCGAGTTCATCGTGTGGGCGTCTAACGGTCCGTTGAGTGTCAAACGCCCGGCCCCATACATGCCGGGGCTGCTGTCCTGTCCGCCGCCTTCGGCGCAGAGCAGGACGCACCAGACCGAGAAGCCGCTGGAAATGATGCGGCAGCTGGTCCATATTTGCGAGGACGGCGGCCGGATCATTGACCCGTTCGCGGGCAGCGGGACCACAATATGCGCGGCAATGCTGGAGGGCTTCCAGGGCCTGGGCATCGAACGCGCAGAATATCACGCGGAGCAGGCGCAGCAGCGCCTGGCAAAAATCGCGGGGGGGGGTGCTGATTTATGAACTGGAGATTTGCGGCGTTCAAGGCCGCAGTAAGCGGCAGGCCGGAGAACTTGCAGCAGTTCTTCACTTCGCGTATGACTTCGCCGCCTGACCGCAACACCCAGGAGTTTCTGGAAACCTACGCACACAGCCCCCGCTTGGCACCTGTGACGAAGATCGCCACGGACCTGTCCAACGTACCGGGGAAACTGTTCAGGGTGGACCCAGCCACTGGTGACAGGGATGAAATCAACGACCACCCATTCCTGGACTTCATGCGAAAGCCTAACCCGCTGCCGTTTATGACGCCTTCGGCCCTGTGGAAGCTGCACGAAACTTACATGCTGATCAAAGGAGAGGGCGCGTCCATTATTGAACGTGACCGAGCAGGCTACCCAGTGGAGCTATGGCCGGTGCCACCCCACTGGATGATCGACATCCCCAGGTTGGACTTCCCTTTCTATGTTATCCGCAGCCGCGACGGGCTGCAAATGCCTGTCCCCGCCGAGGATGTGTTCCTGACCCGGCAGCTGAACCCGCTGGACCCATACGGGCGCGGCCTGGGCGATGCGGAGGCTGTGGCCGACGAGATCGAAACGGACGAGTACATGGCGAAGTGGGCGAAGAAGTTCTTCTTTAACGACGCGACGCCGCCGGTGCTGATGTCCGCGCCGGGCATCACTAAAGATGAATACGACCGCTTCCAGGCTGCCTGGAACGACCGACATCGGGGCGTGGGCAACGCCCACAAAATGGGTATCATTCCCCGCGACGTGACCGTGAACAAGCTGGTGGACAGCCAGCGCGAGATGGACTTCACCGAAAGCCGCAAGGACCTGCGGGACGGGGTGAACGCCCACTTCGGCGTTCCGCCTGAAATCATGGGCATTGTGGAGAACAGCAACCGGGCCACGGCTACACAGGCCAAGATCATCTACGCCGAGAACGTGCTGACCCCGCGCCTGCTGGCAAGGCAGGACGCCATCAACTTGCAGCTGCTGCCCGCCTGGGGCGAGGGGCTGCTGTGGGAGTATGACGACATCGTGCCGGAGGACACCGAGTTCAGGCTCCAGATGTCTAACGCTGGACTGTCCGGCAGCGCGCTGCTGGTGGACGAGTGGAGAGAGCAGCAGGGCTTCGACCCGCTGCCGGACGACGCCGGGCAGGTGCTGTTCGTTCCTTTTGCTTCCATGCCCACCAAGCCGTCAGAATTGACAGAAAGCGCGCGCCAAACTGAAAGCCAAACGCAGACGGGCACCCCTGAAACGCCGGATCAAGCATCCGCACCCGGCACGCCAAACGTGCCCCCAGGTGGGGATGCTGAACAGCTGGCCGTTGCTAAGGACATCGCGCTGAACGGTGCGCAGGTGACAAGCCTGGTACAGATCGCGCGCAGCGTGACGCTGGGAGAACTGGACCGGGCCTCTGCTGTAGAGATCATCACGGCCGCCTTCCCCTTCGATAAGGAGAAGGCCGAGCAGATTATCGGCAACGCCGAATTGACGCCAACCATCACGCCGACGCCGGGCCAGAAGGCGAACCGACGCCGGGCGCAGCAGGCGGCCCACCGTATGCGGGCGCAGCTGCTGAACGCGGAGGAACGCGCGGCACAGCGCAGCGTGCGCCGGTTCTTTACCGGCCAGACGGCGGCGATCATCGAGGCGATGGACACCGGCCAGAAAGACGACAAGGACGACTTCTGGCAGCGGATCAACGCCATGGGCGGGGGTCTGACGGTGGACATCGAAGCCATCCGGGCGACCGCAAAGGAAGCCCTGTCCCAGCTGATCGACTGGGGCGCGCAGGACGAGGCCCTGGTGGCCGTCCTGAACCCAATATGGGAGGACGCGTTCAATGTGGGCGCTAAATCCATAGAGGACAGCTTCGGCATCCGGGCTGTTACGGCCCCGAAGCTGACCGACTACCTGCGACAGAACGGCCTGCGCCGCGTCAAGGGTATCAACGAAACCACCCGTGACAAGTTGGCCGCCACCCTGGCGGACGGCATCGAGGCGGGCGAAAGCACAGCCCAGCTGGTCAAGCGTATGCAGCAGCACCTCCCCGACATTCAGGCGGAGCGCGCGGCAGCCATCGCAACCAGCGAGGCGCACACCAGCATGCAGGCCGGAAGTTTTGAGCAGATGCGCTTCGGCGGCATCAAGACCAAGACGTGGATCACGGCAGGCGACGAGGCGACGCGGGACAGCCACCGCGCCCAGGACGGCCAGACCGTCCCCATCGACCAGCCCTTCCGCAACGGGCTGATGTACCCCGGTGATCCATCCGGCGCGCCCGGTGAGATCATCAACTGCCGGTGCGACATGCTGCCCGGCGAACTTTAACAGGAGGTGATCGAGAGAGTGAACAACATGCGGCTGCAATTCAAGACGGAAAACATGGACGACCAGGGCATCTTCACCGGCCACGCCTCCATCTTCGGTGTGGTGGACCTGGACAATGACGTTGTGGAGCCGGGAGCATTTACCGAAACCATTTCAAGCGGCACCGCCGCCAACGGCGTGAAAATCTTCGCCCAGCACCGCGACGTCATGGAACCCCTGGGCAGGTCCCTGGAACTCAAAGAGGACGAGAAGGGGCTGTTCGTCCGGGGCCAGATCAGTGAAACCGCCTTGGGCCGCGACTACCGTCAGCTGGTCAAGGACGGAGTGCTGGACCAGATGTCCATCGGATATGTCGCAAAAAACTACGACATCGACGACAAGGGCATCCGGCACCTGCGTGCCGTCGATCTGCTGGAGATCAGCATTGTAAACTATCCAGCAAACACAGAAGCCAAAATCGAAAGCTATAAAGGAGGAAAATTACCCGTGGAAAAAGACGTTAAGGACACCAAGAAGGAAGCCAAGCAGGAAGGCGCGGGCGTTACCATGACCCAGGAGGACCTGACCGCCCTGCTGGAGCAGGCCGCCGAGGCCGGAGCCAACAAGGCCCTGGCTGCCGTGGCACCTGCCGAGGACCCCAAGGGCTGCGACCCCACCGACGACGAGCGGAAGGGTGAAGGCATGGACGACCCCGAAAAGGACCCGCCCGAGGGCCAGAAGTCCAGCCAGTCCGCCAAGGAGAAAAAGGCAGCCCCCACCGTGCAGGCGCAGCGCAAGTATGCGAACATCTATATGAACACAGGCGCGCAGCCCAAGGAGGAAAAGTCCAGCCTTCCCGCTGGCATCGGCTGGGTGCGCTTCCAAAAGTGCATGATGCGATCCAACAAGGACTATGACATCGCCGCCAGCATCGCCCGCAAGGAGTACGGCGACCAGTTCCTGGAGCGCCAGATTAAGGCCATGAGCATGACCAGTCCCACGGACGGCGGCTACCTGGTGCCCGAAGTGTACGCCAGCGAGATCATCCCGCTGCTGCGCGCGAAGGCCATCGTGCTGAAACTGGGGGCCACCGAGCTGCCCATGGATCGCGGCAACATTAACATCCCGAAAATGACCAGCGGTGTCAGTGCCGGGTACGTCGGAGAAATGCGCAAGGGCAAGGCGTCCAAGGCTGCCTTCGGCAACCTACACCTGTCCAGCAAGAAGCTGATGTGCAAGGTGCTGATCAGCAACGACCTGATCCGCTCCAATGCCTACGGTGCGGACCAGTTGATCCTGAACGACGCCACCACCGCCATGGCCCTGGCTATGGACAAAGCGGCCCTGCTGGGCAGCGGCACCGAGTTTGAACCCCTGGGCCTACTGAGAATGTCAGACATCCCCACGGTGAATGTCAACGCGGCCCCCGACGCTGCCACCACCGGCAGCCTGCTGGCAAAGCTACTCCAAAACAACGCCGACACCAGCAAGCTGGGCTGGGCCATGAATGGCTTCGCCTGGGAGGCGTTCTACAACGTGGTCCAGAGCGCCAGCGGCCTGTATATCTACCGCGACCAGATGGACACCGGGAAGCTGAACGGCCACGAGTTCGCCGTCAGCAACCAACTGCCCAACGCCACCGGCACTACCCGGCCCACCGACATCATCCTGGGTAACTGGGGAGAGTACATGATCGGCCGCCAGGGCAACATGGAGTCCGAAATGTTCCGCGAAGGCACCGTCACCGACGACGACGGCAACACCGTGTCCGCCGTCGACCAGGACTGCACCATCCTGCGGATCATCGACCTGCACGACTTCGGCGTCCGTCACGAGGAGTCCTTCGTGATCGGCAAGGGCGTGCAGACGGCTACCGCCTAACGAAAGGAGCGAGAGAGCATGAAACGCCAACTTTTTGAAAGCCTGAAAGTAACCCCGTACACCAGCGCGACTGCCATTGACCGTGAGGGCTTCGACAGTGCCGTCCTGGGCGCTGCCGTGACCGCTGCGGGCACCATCGCCGTGGCCGTGACCGAGTGCGACACCAGCACCGGAACCTTCAAGGCGGTGGCCGACGACCGCGTGGCCGTCAACACTCCCCTGGCCGCCAAGGCCGTTGCCATTGGAGACACCCCCGCGTGGAACCTGGACCTGATCGGCTGCAAGAGATACATCAAAGTCACCTTCACGGCCGCCAGCAGCGCGGCCGCCACCTACGCGCTGGCCCTGGGCGATCCCAGGGAAGCCCCTGTGGTTTAAGCCATGGGGACGCCCACGCTACGCGCCAACGCCCTGACCACGTTGGAGGCGCTGAAGCAATTCCTGGGCGTATCTGATACCGACACCAGCAGCGACGGCGTGCTGGTCCAGTTGATCAACCAGGCGTCCGCGTCCATTGAGCGGGCACTGGGGCGGAAGCTGCGGCGCACAACCTACACCGAACGGATCAAGGGCACGGCCAACCAATACATTCTGGTGGAGAACTACCCCGTCAACGCGGTGGAGTACATCAAGCAGGCCGGGGAGGTAATAGACCCCGGCCTGTATGACTTCACTTCCCGCAGTAACGCCGGAGTAATTTACAAGGACGACGGCTGGCCCTACGCTGGGTACCCGCACGGGCTGACCGGAGACAGCATCACCGCCAGTCGGAACTTGGAGGTGCGCTACGAGGCAGGCTACACTCTGCCGAGCGACGTCACCACGGGCTACCCCTGCGATCTTCCAGCAGACCTGGAGGGCCTGTGCCAGGAAATGGTGCAGTACGCCTTTGGCAAACTGCAAACGGGTGGCAGCGCTGGCCTGAAATCCTTTAGCATCAGCGACGTGCGCTGGGAGTGGTCAACAGATACACCCGCCACATGGCAGGAAATCATCAACGAACACAAGCGGGTGTGGGTATGAGCACAGTAACCTGCACCCACGACGACTGGACGCCATGGTATGAACGAACGAAGGCCGAACTTGCCAAGCTGTCCCACGCCGAAATCCATGTGGGCATCCTGGGAACAGCAGACAGCGAACTGCTAAAGATCGCCGCCGTCCACGAGTTCGGGGCAACCATCACACCAAAGAACGCGCGCAACCTTGCTATTCCGCTGCGGCCGGACATGAAGGGAAAAAGCCCGCGCGAAGTCGAGGGGACGTTCTTTTTCAACAACGGAGAGAACCGCTTCATATGCCGACCGAAGGGCGGGAAGAAGAACAGCGGGCAGTTGGACTTCCTGTTCCTGCTGCTGCCATCCGTGACGATCCCGGAGCGGTCCTTCATTCGGGCCGGGTACGACGGGAACAAGGACCTTCTGGCAAAGGCATGCGAGAACGCCACCGTCCGCGTGATCAAGGGTGAGCTGACGGCAGAGCAGGCGTGCCACAACATTGGCACCGCAGCCGTTGGCATGATCAAGCGATACATGCGCACGGTGCAGCCAGTGAAAAGCAGCTTGACCCTGGCAAGTGCGCCGGGAAAGACCAGCCCGCTGGTCCAGTCCGGACGCATGCGTGACAGTATTACTTACGAGGTGACCGGCCTATGATGAATACATTCGGGCAGCCCCGGCTGCCCCCTGGCCTGCTACATAATATGGATGAAATCCGGGCAGCAGACCCGACCTACAACGCCACCAACGGCGGCCAGTGGACGCCTGGACAGACGCAGCGCGTCACCTTCAAGGGCTGCGTGCTGCCGGTGACAGAGGACGACCTGCGGCGCGCCCCTGTAGGCACCTATACCAAAGAAAGCCGTAAGATTTACACCAACGGCTATGCGCTGGGCGTCGGCGGCCAAGTTTATGATCCCCAGGGCGGGGCGATCTACACCATCACCGGCGACCTGGACCACGGCAGTATCGGCGTGATCCGCCGCTTCACCGCCGAACGCAAGGGGGTGGCATCCCCGAAATGACGCAGAAGGAACTTCGCAACACCATTGTGCAACTGCTTTATACCTATCTGGGCGGCCCCAAGGTGGTGCTGTCCGATCAGGTAATGCCGGAGAGTGACTACCCTTTCATTTACTACCAGGGCGTGCAGCAGCACATCGCCGGGCCGTACAACTTGGCACAGGTTCCAGTTGGGGCCACGATCCAAAAAACCCGCACGGAACACGCGCAGGCCAGCTTTAGTTTCACTGCTTGTAGCATGAACCGAACCGGCGTGGGCGGCATCCAGATCATGGGAGACGACGAGTCCCTGGACCTGGCCGACCGGGCGCAGGGATTTTTCCTGTTTACCGGGCGGCAGCTGCTGGCGGAGCGCGGCATCGTCGTGGTGAGCGTGGAAAACACGCAGCCACGCAGCGCGCTGGACATCGACGAAGTGGCCCGGCGATATGGTTTCGACATCCTGGTGCGCTACGAGCGCACCGACACCCGGACAGTCCAGACCATGGGACTACCCACAACCTACCTAAAGGAGGAATGAAAATTGCAGGACATCGTTGTTTACATTTCCATGGACACCACGTCCAAGGAGCGGGAAACCCTGCTGCCGCTGATCTTGTCCCTTGAAGGCGCGTTTGCCTACAAGGAATATAGCAGTCTGGCAGCTGTGCAGGTAGACTTTACCAGCGCAACCAGCCCTACAGCCCTAATGGCTGCGGCACTGTTCGAGCAGATCAAGCTGGATAAGTGCCCCGGCCGCACCAAGAAGTTAGCCGTGTTCGGTGTTGCACCAGATACAATCACGACTAATATAATTGCTGCCCTGAACACCCTACGCGAAACGCATGACGACTGGTACTTCCTGATGCCCACAACCACCACGAAGGCCACGCTGACCGCACTGTCCACCTGGGCAGACGCCACGGTGCTGACCCTGGCCCAGTTGGAAGCCGGAGGCATCGAAGCTGAAAAGCTTCTGATTTGCCAGACTACCGACAAAGACATCATCACCACCGCTATGAAGGGCAAGCGTCAGAGCGTCATTTGCTACAACCACGACGCGGCCAACAGCTACATCCCAGCCGCGTGGATCGGGCGCACTGCCCCGAACTATCCCCAGTCCGTCACCTGGAAGTGGAAGGAACTCTACGGCATCCCGGCCACTACCGAAAAAGGCACAGACTTGCAGAACATGCTGGAGGGCCGCTACAACTTGTATATTAGCAATCACGGCCGCGAGTATATGAGTGAAGGCATCTGCACGGACGGCGACTTCATCGACACCGTGATAGGCCGCTGGCAGATCAAGCAGGGCATGCGCGCTAACCTGGTCAACATGTTTGTTAATACCGAGAACGTGGGCTATGACAACGAAGGCTTCACCATGGTGGCGGAGCAGGTGATTGCGGCCCTGGATGAAGCCGTCGAGAACGGCATCATCCTGAAACAGGACGGTGTCGGCGCATACTCCGTGACAATTCCGAAGCGTACCGACGCCACCGAGGAACAGGCCCGCAACCGCGTTATGCCCCCCATCCCCTGGGAGGCCACCGTGCGGGGCGGCGTCCATGGCGTCAAAGTCACCGGCGTGCTGACCGTGGCCCTGACCAGTGCCAGCGCGTCCTAACGGAAGGAGGAAAAACACATGGTATTCGATCCCGAAAAAGTCACCCTGCTGGTGGACGGTGCGACCGTGACCGGCTTTAGCGACGACAGCAAGATCAGCGCCGACCGTAACGAGGACGACGTGACCCCCAAGACCGGCATCCAGGGCGACACCGTGTACGCCCTGAATGGCAACAGGTCCGGCACCATCAAGTTCAACCTGTTTGCTTCCAGCGCGTCCCTGGCGCGCCTGCGCCGCGTGGCGCAGCAGCGCAAGGCTGTGGCCGTCACGCTGCGCAACGCCAACGACGACGGCGGCTTCATCGTGGCCTGCAAGGACTGCCGCATTTTGAAGGTGCCCGGCTGGACCGGCGGCAAGGAAACGGACGCCAACGAGGTGTCCATCTATGTGCCCACGATGAACTTCGCGGAATAATGGGCCGACGCAGCATCCCCCGGACGCGGGGAACATTACCGAAATACAACGTGGAGGGCATGGTGACATGCCCTCCTAACATTCCAGAAAGGTGGTTCAGATTAAAAATGGCAAGACGCGAAACTGTAACTGTAAACGGGGCGGAGTACGAACTCCAGAGCGTGACCCCCCAGTGGTATTTTGAGCAGAACGACAAGTGCGGTATGACCGGAGGGAACCGGGACACCGCCCGCTACATGGACATCATGTTCAAAAACGTGGTGACTTCTCCCGCCGACGTGGCAAGTAAGGGGCTGAAAGCCTTCGAGGAACAGGAGGACATCGAAACCCCGGAACTGCTGATCCGGGAGATCGAAAGGTTTCTTCGTCCGGGAAAGCGATCCGAAGGAAGCAAAGCACCGGGCAAAAAGGAATAAGCAGTTCTGGTTCATGCTGTTTGACGGCGACGGCCTGACCTATCAGGACTTGAAGGGCATGGACATGGCGGAATACTACGAGTGCGTGGCCGCCAAGGAAATGTTCGTCGCACACATCAAGGAGCAGCAAGACAAAGAAAAGGGGGGTGCAAATGGCTGATAGCCGCAACCTGTCCTTTGGGGTGCAGTTCGACACGAACGCCGCGCCCCTTGACGAACTCAATGAAAAGCAGAAGAAGGCCCAGCGGGAAGCCAAGGAAACGGCGGAGCAGCTGGAGCAGATCGGAACGAGCCTCCAGAACATCGGGAGCCGGGGCGCTGCCGCCTTCGATACTGTGTCCGGCGCTGGCGACAAAATGGGCACCACCGTGCGCAGCGCCATGCTGGAGAGTATCAAGCAGGGCGACAGCCTGACCCGGACCCTAAAAACCGGCGTCGGGGCTGCCGTCACCAATATGCAGAACAAGTTCAAGGGCTGGGGGACGGCGACAAAAAGCGCCGTCCGGGATGTGGGTGACGCCTTCAAGCACCCCATCCAGACAATAAAGGCCACCCTGGGCACGGCCCTGAACAACGCACAAAAAGAGGCTGCGGGCCTGGGCACCCAGGCCGACACCACCGGCAACAAGCTGGACGGCATGGGCAAGAAGGGCAGCAGCGCAGGCGAGGGCATGATCGGAACGCTGAAAAAGCTGGCCGTTGCTGTGGGCGCTGTCATGGTAATCAAGAAAGCGGCAGACGCCATTAAGGACTTCTGCGGCGCTGCCATCGACGCGGCGGCGTCTGCGGAGGAAACAGCCTCCAAGTTCCAGACCGTGTTCAAAGACGCCAGCGGGCAGACCGAAGAATGGGCGACCAGCTTCGGAGCAGCTGCCCACCGAAGCAAGAACGAGGTCATGGGCTTCTTGGCTGACAGCGGCGCGATCTTCACCGGACTGGGCATGTCTGCCGACGCAGCGTCCGGCATGTCGGAAATGATGACTTCCCTGTCCTATGACCTTGCCAGCTTCAACAACATAGCAGACGCCGACGCCTTCGCCAAGCTGCGCAGCGGTCTAATGGGTGAAACCGAGGGCCTAAAGAGCATGGGCATAGTGCTGAATGAAACGGCACTGTCCCAGTCCATGCTGTCCATGGGCCTGAAGGGTAACTTCAACGACCTGGACGAAGCCACGAAGGTGCAAGTCCGCTTCAACGCGATCCTGGGCCAGACATCCGACGCCCAGCAGGATGTCACCCGCACAGCCGGTTCCTACACCAACAGCCTGAAAGGCGTCAAGGGAATATGGGCCGACTTCCTGGCAAACGCTGGCGCGAAGTTCACGCCAGTGCTGACCGGCCTGTTCAATACCATCATCGAAGCCTGGCCCACCATTGAACCCATGCTGATGCAGCTGGTGGACCTGTTAAGCAACGGCCTGCAAACGGCGGTACCCATCCTGGTGCAGCTGGGCAGCGAACTGCTACCGGTATTCTGTAACGCCATCGGGCTGATCTTCCAGGTGCTGCAACCATTGATCCCCGTATTCGGCCAGCTGGCGGGCACGCTGCTGCCACCGCTGATCTCTATCCTGTCTATGCTGGCTGGCACGCTGCTGCCGCCAATAACCCAAATCCTGAACGTGATCTGCCAGGACATCTTGGTGCCGCTTATGCCCATTATCTCCACCATCGCTTCCGCGATCCTGCCGCCCATCGCCCAGCTGCTGGGCCTGGTGGCCCCCATCCTACAGGCCATCGCCCCCATCTTGCAGGTAATCGGCCAGATACTGACCATCGTGGCCGACGTGATCGGAACGATCATAGGCTGGGTGGCTGACGGCGTGGGCGCTGTGGTGAACTTCTTCGACAAGCTGTTCGGCGGAGCCAAGGAAGCACAGGGCGGCATGGAGGACCTGGCGGAAAGCACCAACAACGTGGCGTCCACCATCCCGGACATCGGCACCATCGAAATGCCCGCAGTGGAAATCCCGGACACCAGCGCCTACACCAGCACGATCCAGACGGCCATGGACACGACGCCCATCGTCGCCGAGGAAAGCTGGAACGCTGCCAAGACCACCGCAAACGACGGCCTGACCGAGATCGGCACACAGGCCACCGGCACCTATGGCGACATGGCGGCGCAGGCCGAAAGCGCGTGGGACCGCATGAAGAACGCGGCTACCAACGCGGTGACGGCCACCATCGCAGAACTGCAACGCCTGAAGGCTGCCATCGCAAGCATCGGCACCATTGCCATTTCTGCCAGCGTCAACTCGCAACCCATCCCCCACAATGCAGACGGCGACCCCGACTTCAAGGGCGGCCCCACCTACATGAACGAGGAAGGCGGAGAGCTGGCGATCCTGCCGGGCGGCAGCCAGATCATCCCGGCAGACCAGACCGACAACATCATCAACACCTCCCGGCACAGCAAGTCCGTAACCTTCGCCCCGCAGATTAGCGTCACCATGAGCGGCAACGCCAGCGACGCAGAAAAGGCGGAAACCAAGGCGTGGTTCATGCGAATGTGCCGGGAAGCCTTCCAACAGATGCAGGACGAGGACAGCAACCTGGAGGCGCTACAGGCGTCCCTGGCGTAAGGAGGTGCGGCTATGTCTTATATCCTGATCGGCGACAGCGGCACCGTGACGTTCCAAAAGACCGGCACCATCACCGGCGAGAATGCCCAAATGACCAGTAAAGTCACCAGCAACCCCATAGAGGGCGGCGGGGCCATCACCGACCACGCCGTCCTTGATCCCATCAAGTTCACCATTAACGGCATTGTGACCTCCAGCGCCCAGTATGCGACGCTGGAGGCCATGTGGCGAAACCGGGACCTGCTGACCTACCGGGGCGCGGAAGCGTTCGAGAACCTGCTGATCACGTCCCTACAGCGCACCCGGTCTGCCGACAACGCCGAGGGCTACGGCTTCACGGCAGCCTTCCAGCAAATCACAATTACCAGCGCCGCCTTCGTCAACCTACAGGCCCCCAGCATGTCGCAGCAAGATGCGGAAGCACCGAAGGCCAGCACAGCCAAGGCAGGCACAAAGTCCGCCACACAGAACGGACTGACCATGCCATCCAGCGAGTACGCGTCCTATGTGGCAAAGTTCAACGGCGACAACGTGAACACGTCCGTGGGGACCGGCCGCACAAATCCCAGCTATGCCGGTTATAACAAGGGGGTGACGAAGTGAAGCTGATCGAAAGCGGCCAAGAGGTGCAGTTCATTGACATTGACGCGGATCGTGTTCCCTGTTCGTTCCTGATCAAGCTGACGGACAAGACCTACCGGCTGACCTTCGCCTACAACGAGGCGGCCGACTTCTTCACCGTCAACCTGGAGATCAGCGCCAGCGGCGGAAACACCCCACTGGTGTTCGGCGAAGTGCTTCGCTACGGCAAGCCCTTGTTCGAGGCGTTCAACGACGAACGCTACCCCCTGCCCATCATCTGCCCCCTGTGCCTGACCGGAGACGACATCACGGAGATCACCCACGACAACTTTGGTACGAAGGTGCGCCTGTACCTGTTCGACCGACCGGGGGGTGACGACCAATGAAGCTATGGATGCGGCAGGCGAACCTGACCATAGGGAAAAGCAACTACACACTGGACGGCCTAAACTTCACTTTCAAGGTACAGTTTGAGGACCGGGCCAAGGTGTCCACCGCCCAGATGGAGGTCTACAACCTTTCACCGTCCACCCGCAAGAGCATGAAAAAGGGCGACGCCGTAATCATCACGGCCGGATATAAGGACGACGTGGGCTGCATCTTCGTGGGCGCGATCTCCGACTTTAGCCATACCATCAGCGACCTGGACATCATCACCAAGATCACCGCAGCCGACAGTCTGGAGGCGTGGCTGGGCACCTATGTGAACAAGACCTACAAGGCCGGAATGTACGCCGCTGACATCATCGACGACCTGCTGACCATCTTCGGCGTGGAGGTGTCCATGGTGAAGCTGGCCGTCAATAAGCACTACCCCGGCTGCCGAAGCTGCCGGGGAAAGCTGAAGGACGTGCTGACCGAGATCGTGTGCAGCGACTGCAAGTCCCGGCTGGTGATCCGCAGCGGCCAGATCATCATAAACCCGCCGGAGGAAGGCGTGACCACCGGCTACCTGCTGACGCCGCAGACCGGCCTGCTGAAATCATCCAGCAGCAGCGAGGGCCAGACCATCAATACCGAAACCACCGCAAAGACCAAAACCCGCAGCGAACAGGCGGAGGACGACGGGACGATCTCCCGCGAGTGCCTGCTGAATTACCACATCGGCGTCGCCGACAAGATCGTGATCCGCGACGGCAACAGCAACGGCACCTTCCTGGTAAAGTCCGGGGAGCATGAGGGGACGCGATCCGGCAACTGGAAAACCACTGTAAAGGTGGTGCCCGCATGAGTTTTGGAAGCAAGCAGTCAGACCTGCGCGCAGCGCAGCGTGAAAAGGACCGTGCAGCTGTCCATGTTTCCATGATCGTGAAGGTCCTGGCGTTCCACTCCGCCGCCATGACCGTGGACGTGCAGCCATTAACCAAGGAAAAGATCGACGGACAGTACGCCAGCGCGGCCCCGCTCATGGGGCTGCGTGTGGCGTGTATTTGTGCCGGGGACTATGTGATCCGGCCATGGTACAAACGCGGCGACGTGGGCCTGGTAATCGTCGGCGACAGTGACGCAGACGCTGTTCTCCAGATCGGCGCGGAGGCGGAGCCGAACACGGCCCGCAACCACGCCCCGGAGGACGGCGTGTTCATCGGCGGCATCTGCCCGGCGGGAAAGGCCCCGGCTGGGCTGCCAGCCAATGCTCTGGTGCTGGCAGCTGGGGCGACCTACATCGCCATCAAGCCGGGCGGGGTGTCCATCATGGGCAGCGTCGAGATCACCGGCGACGTGACCGTCAGCGGCGGCTTGGAGGCGTCCGGCATAAAAATGACCACCCACACCCACACCGGCGACAGCGGCGGAACGACATCCGGGCCAAGTTAGGAGGCTAAACTGTGGAGAACACAACACTGAAAATTGACCCGGACACCCACGACATTGTGCTGGACGATGAAGGCGGCATGGTATTGATCGGCGGCGCGGAAACCGTCGCCCAGTGCGTCCGGGCAACGCTTGAAGTATTCAAGGGCGAGTGGTTCCTGGACACCGCCCACGGCACCGACTACGACCAGATCGTGGGCGATGGAACCGGCGACCCCGAAACCATCCTGCGCGAGGCCATCTTCCAGGAAACCAACGTCCGCTTCATCGACACCCTGGAAGTCACCAGGGAGGGCCGCAGCATCGCGGTAAACTTTGCAGGCCGGATGAAAGACGGAACACCCATTTACATGGAGGTGACAGCATGAACGAAAACTGGGGCCTGACCGAGCGTGGCTTCCTTCGACCGGCGTACAGCGACCTGCTGGACGCCTTCGAGGTAAAGGCCAAGGAACTATTCGGCAGCACCATCAACCTGACGGTGCGCAGCCCGCTGGGCATTTTCCTGCGTATCTTCGCCTGGTTCGCCGGGCTGGCCTGGCAGCTGGCGGAGGACGTTTACAACAGCGGCTTCATCGACACGGCGGCAGGCGTCAGCCTGGCCCGCCTGGGTGCCTTCATAGGCATCAGAATACTGGCAGCCCAAAAAGCCACCGGCACCATTACCATCACCGGCGATCCGGGCGGGGTGATCTACAGCGGCTTCATCGTGCAGGCACACAACGGCCAGCGGTTCGTCACCCTGGAAAACGTAACACTTAACGGCAACGGAACGGGAACCGTGTCAATTCAGGCATATGAAGCAGGCCCGGACGGGAACGTGGCAGCCGGTGCGATTGACACAGTTGTCACGCCACTGGCCGTCACCATCGCCGTCACCAACGCAGCGGCCACCGTGGGAGGCCGCGACCGGGAAACCGACCAGGAGTTCCGGGAACGGTACATCCGCAGCGTGGACAAGCCGGGCGGCAGCAACGCAGACTCCATTCGGGCGCAGCTGCTGGAGGTGCCCGGCGTCGTCACCGCGACCGTGTGGGAGAACGAAACAGACAAGGTGGACAGCGACGGCCTGCCCGCTCATAGCGTGGAGGGCATTGTCTACGGTGGCACAGACGCCAACGTGGCAGCCGCGATCCACGCCCGCAAGGCTGCGGGCATCCAGACCTATGGCAGCAGCAGCGTACAGCTGACTGACGCCAGCGGCCGGGTCAGGACGATTAAGTTCTCCAGGCCCACAACCGTGCCCATCTATGTGAAGATCACTGGCCTGGTGACAGACTCCGCTTTCAGCGGAAATGGCACCATCAAGGCCGCCATGATTGCTTTCATCGGAGACGCGACCGCAGACGTGAACGCGTCCGGCTTGGGTATCGGAGAGGATGTATATTACAATCGGCTGATGTGCCCACTGAACGCAGTCCCCGGTATCGTGGACTACGCGCTCAAGATCGGAACCACGGACGCCAATGTGGCGTCGTCTAACATCACCATCACCGGCCGCCAGAAGGCTGTCACCGAAGCCAGCAAGGTGGTGATCTCCACATGATCAACCTGATGATGAAGATGCTGGCGAAGCTGACCGGGGCCTACAATAAGAACCCAGAAAGTGTAATCGGCCGCCTGTTCCAAATCTTCGCCATGGGCCTGTGGGGCGTCGAGGACACCCTTCAGGTGATCGCCGTCTGGCGCGACATCGACACAGCCAAAGGCTACACCCTGGACCGCATGGGCCTAAACTTCGGCGTCAAGCGCGCCGGAGCCACCGACCGATTTTACAGGGTACTGATCAAGACCAAGATCACGGCGCTGCTGTCTGGCGGCGACGTGGACACGGTGATCAGGGCCACCGGCGTGCTGTTCAACGTGGAGCCGGAGCAGGTGGAAGTCCAGGAGCTATTCCCGGCCAAGTGCCGTGTGATCCTGAACGACGAGGATGTGGAACCGGAATACCGGGACCAGGCAGACAATACCGCGCCCATCATCAAGCGGATCATGGCCGCAGGCGTCGGCAAAGAGGTATTCTTCCGCACCCGCAAGTACAGCAGCGGCGTCCTGTTCGCAGGGGCCGGGCAGCTGGAAAGCATCACCGTGACCATTCCGCCCTATACCAACTCGCAGCGGATCAGCGGCGGCGTATACGTCGGCCTGGTGCTGTTTGAGGAATTGCACATCACTATTAAAAAGGAGGCTTAAACAATGGCAGAAGGTTCTGTTATCACCGAAAAAGGGCGCGCGCTGCTGGGCAAAATCCTGGCAACGCAGACGCCGCTGGTGATCAGCTACGCGATGATCGGCAGCGGCGACCTTCCCAGCGGTAAAACCCCGGCATCCATGACCAACCTGGCAAACTCTGTTATGGAGGCCAGCATCGCAGCAATGACCAACCCGGCAGCGGGTGAAGTCAAGGTCCTGCTTCAAGTCCTTTCCACTGACGTGACCACGGCGTTCATCGCCAAGGAGGTGGGCATTTGGGCCACCGACCCGGACGAGGGCGACATCCTGTATTGCTATGTTCCCATGCAAAGTGACCCGGTGCAGATGCGCGCGGCGGGCGATGTCGTGGGAAAAATGCTGACGCTGGAAATCTCCCTGATCGTGTCCAACGCCGCCAGCGTGACGGCCAACATCAGCCCCACCGCCCTGGTGCGGCGGTCTGAACTGGCCGCCTATGCGCTTGTTACCCACGGCCATGTGATTGCCGACATCACCGGGCTGCAAGACATCCTAACCCAATACCAGAACAGCATCGACCTGCTGAACGACCTGATGTCCGGCGACATGCCGGGCGGCATCACATTTGCGATGGACTTCGCGGCCCTGTCCAACGTCACCGTAACGGACGGCGTATGGAACGCTTCGGGCCAGTACCTAACAGCATGATCAGGGTGGCGTGCGACAATGACGCCGCCAGCTGCCTGATCGCTTCCATCATTGCGGAAACCGAAACGCCCTGCCCCTGCAAGGGCGGCCCACTGCGTATCTGCGGAGCCGGGCCGGACGGTCAGCGCGTCGAGGTGCGCGTCCTGGGCGGCGGCGTCTATGAGATCGAGGGCGTGGAGGCCGAGAAGCTGGCTGCGATCCGCGCAAGGAGGTGTCTTTTATGAGCACACCACGACAGGAGGACCTGACGATCATCACGAAGGCCAAGGACCTGGTGAATGAAACCATGCGGCGCACGGCCTGCAAGTTCCCCAAGCGCGTGCGCTTCACACTTGCTAACAGGATGGACGAACTGGCACTCCAGATATTGCACGACATCATCGCGGCAAACGAGATATTTCCAAAGACCCCGGAGGAACGGGACCAGCGGCGACGCCTGCAAACCGAGGTTTTGACCAGCTGTAAAATGCTGCTGACCTTTATGGACATCGCCTTGGAGCAACAGCTGATCGACCACAACGCCTGCGAATACTGGGCCAAAAAAGTGCTGGATGTCAAAAACATGGCAGCGGCCTGGCGCAAGAAAGACGCTGATCGGTTCAAATAATCCCCGCTGTGGGGTGTGCTTTGTATATGCTGGAACTGGCTGCTTCGCTCCCCGAATGCGCCGAACTCGAACAACGTCCGCTACGTCAATTCTGACGGCAGCGAGAACAACGACAACGCGTACAACGGCAACCAGGGCCTGCGCCCGCTTCGGTGAACACCGCGACCGAGTAACCCCGCAAGGGGCGAAAGCAGAGGCCCACCATCAAAGGAAGGCACATCCCATCCAACCGAGAAGGGAGGATAAACACATGGTGCCGACGCCCTTCGCCTACCTACTGGGGACCAGGCGCGGAGCTGTCAGCGGTGCGCATTTTTTATGGGTAAAGATTACGAGAAATTGTGCGACTGGTCCAACCTATACGAGTCGTACAAAATGGCCAGGCGTGGAAAGCGATGGAAGAACTCTGTCGCACGGGTGGAAGCCAACGCCCTGGAGGCTGTGGCGATCCTTCAAAAGGAATTGCAGGAGCACACCTACCGCCCGGGCGGCTACCGCGAGTTTTATGTCTATGAGCCGAAGAAGCGGCTGATCCAGACGAACAGCTTCAAGGACAAGATCGTGCAACATTGTTTGTGCGATTTTGTCCTTTATAGTGCCATCACCAAGCCCTTCATCCTGGACAACTACGGCAGCCAAATAGGCAAGGGCACACACTACGGCCTGGATCGCCTGAAAGGCTTCATGCAGGAATACTACCGCAGACACGGTTCGGCTGACGGATGGGTGCTAAAGGCCGACGTGCGGAACTACTTCGGCAACATCCGGCACGACATCCTAAAGCAGGACATCGCCAAGCAGCTGCGCGACCCGGAAATACTGGCGTTATGCTACCAGATAATTGACAGCGTGTGTGCGCCAAAGGTGCAGGCCGTCAGGTACGACACCGGCCCCTTCGGCCAGCTGCGCATGATCCTGGACGAGCCGGAGAAACCGGCCGTGGGCATCCCTATAGGAAACCAGTCCTCCCAGCTGTTCGCCCTGCTGTATCTGAACAGGCTGGACCACATGGTAAAGGAGCAACTACGCTTCCGCTATTATGGCCGGTACATGGACGACTTCTATATCATCGACGAGAGCAAAGAGAAACTGCAAGCGGCCCTGAAAATCATTCGGCAGCACCTGGCAGAGCGCGGGCTGGAACTCAACGGAAAGACACAAATCTTTCCGCTGCGCAACGGCCTGGACTTCCTGGGCTTCCACTCATACCTGAACGACGACGGCCAGGTGATCCGAAAGGTACGCAAGGCCAGCCGTGAACGCATGAAGCGGAAGCTACACAAGTTCGGCGTCATGTATGAGCATGAAGCCATCACCCGCGAGGAAATCGCGGAAAGCTACCAAAGCTGGCGATCCCACGCCCTACACGGGGATTGCAGGCAGCTGGTGGCAAAGTTCGATACCATCTATAAAACCACGATTGAAAGGAGCAAAGACGAGCATGTCCAAAACATTAGGCAGCCTGGCGGTGGGCACAAAGGTAATTGACCCCACTTCCAAATACTACGGCGTGGCGGTCCCCTTCAAGGTGGCCGATAAGAGCCATCCGGGCTACCCCGCCGGAAGCGTGACGCTGATCACCGATAAGATTATCGCCCTGAAATGCTTCGACGCCACGGAAAGCGGAGGCAACAGCGACCGACAAAGTTATGGTAATAACCGCTATAGCTTGGCAAACCTGCGCCAGTGGATGAATAAATCCGGGGCAAACTGGTTCGCGGCGCAGCACAGCTATGACCGCGCCCCTTCTTCCAGCTACGTCTGGAATAACGTAAACCCCTATGCCACCGAGGCTGGCTTTCTGACCGGATTTTCCGCCCAATTTATTGCAGCCTTGATGGATACCACTCTGACCGTGGCGAAGCCTTCCGCAGACGGCGGAGGCAGCGAAACAGTGACAGATAAATTCTTCCTGGCATCCAAGCAGGAGGTGGGTCTGGGCGCTGAAAATAGTATTGCAGAAGGTGCGCTGCTGGCCTTATTTACCAGTGACAACAGCAGCCGCCTGTGCTACTGCACAGCCCAGGCCATTAGCAACAGTAACTACAGCAGCAACCCGACCACGGCGGCCAGCTGGAACTGGCTGCTTCGCTCCCCGGGCGCGCCGAGCTCGAACGACGTCCGCTGCGTCGTTTCTGGCGGCGGCGAGGGCAGCGTCAGCGCGTACAGCGGCGACCAGGGCCTGCGCCCGCTTTGCAATTTGTTATCTGGTATCTTGGTATCTGATAATCCTAACGCAGACGGGTACTATGAAATCCAGTGGAACAGCGCCCCGACCACTCCCCCCGGCATCACCGTGCCCGACGCGGTGCGCAGCGGCAAGACGGCAGCCATCAGCTGGGCGGCATCTACCGACCCGGAAGGCGACAACGTGACCTACGAACTGGAGCGCTGGAACAATAGCACCAATGCGTGGGCGCAGGTTTATGCAGGCAGCGCCGTGACCCACAACGACACCGGCGTGACCACGGCCATGGACAGTGTTCAATGGCGCGTCCGGGCAAAGGATAGCCACGGAGCCTACAGCGCGTACACCACCAGCTTGGTGAAAACCGTCGTGCATAATGTGGACCCGACCGTGAGCGGAAGCGACACAAACCTGGGAACGGTGACGGCCGCGCCGTCCCGCACCTACACTGTGGGCGACGCCGACACCGGCGACACACTGACCATTGTGGAAGCCCTGGACGGCAGCGAGGTGCGCACAGTCCAGAACGCGGTGCGCGGCCAGTCCTACACCTTCGCCGTCACGTCTGCAAAGTTTGCCTCCCTGGCAAACGGAGCGCATGCAATGACAATTACCATCACCGACAGCGCCGGAAACACGGCCACCCGTACTATCACCTTCACCCGCAGCGTGACCACCATCAACGTGCAGCGCGCCGCGATCACCACCGACGCCAAGGCGGAAAAAATCCTTGTTTCTGTGCGCTACCTGGGTGCAGAAGCTGGCCTGGTGGTGCAAGCTTGCAACAACGCCAACGACGCTAACCCTACATGGGAGAATGTGACGACGGGGCGCAAGCACCTGTTCACCAATACCACCAAGACGGCGGCCACCTGGGGTGTGGGCCTGAAGGTGACGCTGACCAAGACGGCGGGATTTACCACCATCGCCCTGTATGGCGTGAGTGGTTCCTACCTATAAGGAGGCAAGAGTATGGACAACACCACATTAAGCGCGGCCCGCGCCCTGATCGCACACGAAGAAGCGCAGGCCCAGCAGTACATTTGGGAGGCTGTGATCGCCACCCACAACGCCCTGGTGGCCGCAGGCTTCGCCGGGCTTCCTTCTGTCAACATTGAGCGTGCCAAGGCTGCCCTGATGCGTGCCGGAGCCATCGACGCTGGAGAACTCCCGGACACAGAATTGCACGCGATCGCGGTCACGAATGGGACGCGTATCTGGTCCGAGATCGTCGGAACCATTTACAAGAATGAGCAGATTACGGACGGAGAGGGTAACTTCTATATCTGCTTACAACAGCACAACCGCCAAGACGACTGGGAGCCAGGGGAAGTAGGAACACAGACACTATTCCGCCCCATTCGTGACGAACCAAAGGAAGGAACTGTGCTGGACTTCATGTGGGGTGAGTTTGTCCCATTCGGAGTCAACCGGCGCGATCCCATCGACAACAAGACTTACACCCCCATAAGCACCAACGGCATCACCCTGTACGAGCCACACTACCCACACCTGGTCCCGTCCCAGTATGTTGAGGTCCAGGGCACTGCTGGCGGCGATGCGGGAGGTGGAACCCAGGACCCGGCCTATCCGCGCTGGGCTGATCTGGAGGATAACCACTCCTTCACTGTGGGCGACCACTTCACCGACTACGCCAAAACCTACGAAGTGCTTCGCGTGTTTACGAAGCAGGCCGGGTGGCGGCCGCCTGCGCTGCTGAACGACTACTACAAGGAGGTCTAACCCATGCAAAAAGGCATTGATGTGTCCACATGGCAGGGCGCGATCGACTGGCCGAAAGTGAAGGCTTCCGGCGTCGAGTTCGCCATGATCCGTCTGGGCTACGGTAATAGCACCGGCGACAGCTGCAAGGTGGACAAGTATTACACAAAGAACGTGGAGGGCGCGCTGGAGGCCGGTGTGGACGTGGGCGTCTACTTCTACAGCTACGCGCTGAACGCGGGCGCGGCAGCCAAGGAGGCCGCCTTCGTATTGAAACAGCTGAAACCCTACAAGGGCCGTCTGCTGTACCCTGTGGCCTATGACCTGGAGGACCCCAGCCAACGCGACCTGGGCCGCACTGTCCTGACCGCTATGGTGGTGGCCTTCATGGAAACCATCGAGGACGGCGGCTACTATGCCGCATTCTACAGCAACACGGACTGGTGCAAGAACCGCCTGAACATGGCGGACCTAACCGCCTATGACCTATGGCTGGCCCAGTGGGCTGCCAAGCCCACCGACGCCTTCAAGTTTGGCATCTGGCAGAGCAGCAGCAACGGCAGCGTGCCCGGCATCACCGGCCGCGTCGATATGGACACGGCATACAAGGACTACCCGACCATTATCAAACGCGCCGGGCTGAACGGCTACAAAGCCCCCACTACAGCCCCGGAAACGCCCCAGGAAGTGCCCAGCGCGCCGACTGGGACAGGAACCCGCCAGAACATCATCGCAGTGGCTGTGGCGCAGCTGGGGGCCGCAGAGCCTACCGGAGACGACAAGTACATCCAATGGTATAACAAGAACGTGCTGAAAACCTGGTCCCTGGCGCTGGACTCCGCATGGTGCGCCATGTGGGTGTCCTGGGTGTGCGCAGCCGCTGGCGTTCCTGCCGATGCGGTAAAGCCCTATTGCGGATGCACCACCGGGATGCAGTGGTTCAAGGCGGAGGGCGTCTGGCAGGCGGCCGCAGCCTATGGCGGAAAGTACACCCCACAGCCCGGCGACCTTGTGTTCTTCTCCGACAAGAAGGACGCGGCCTCCAGCAGCCACACCGGCGTCGTGGAGTACGCCGAAGGCAACACGCTGCACACCATCGAGGGGAACACGTCCAATACCTGCAAACGGCGCACCTACGATCTGACAGACCACTATATTATCGGCTATGCGGTGCCTAAATACGAGGATAGCAAGGAGGCGATCGAAATGTCAAAGGAAGAACTGGTGGCGCTGATCCGCCAGATCATCCAGGAGGAAAACCCGGTCTATGAGGACCTGGAGAGCGTCCCGGCTTGTTTTAAGGAGCAGACCAAGGCCCTGCTGGATGCTGGGGCCGTCAACGGCGGCACCGACGCTGACACCTGCGCCACCGACGTGAACCTGAAAGCGGACACCCTGAAAGCGGCCATTATTGCGGCCCGATATTGCGATGCAAAAACGGCCAAAAATGAGGGCTAAAAAGCAGCCCGAAAAAGGGCAAAAAAATACGCCCCCAAGTGGGCAAAAATGGAGGAAAAATTATGGAGTTTTTGAACATGGTACTTCCCTACATCCTGGACATTATCGCCACCCTGGTGATCGCCCTGATCGGCGTCGGCGGCGCGTATCTGGCGGCAAAGGTGGGCCAGAACAAAAAACTGGCAAATATAGGGCAGGCAATCAACCAGACCATCCTGGCAGCACAGCTGACGGTGGGCGAATTACAGCAGACCGTCGTGGACGCAGCTAAGGCGGCAGCACCAAACGGGAAACTGACCAGTGGGCAGATCGCAGCCTTGAAACGGCAGCTTTTGACAATGACAAAGGAGAAACTTTCCAACCCTGTTTTGCAGCTGCTGGAGGCGTCTAAAACGGATATAAATGCGCTGATCAAGGGCGCAGCCGAGGACCTGATCAGCCAGATGCACACGAATGGGCAGGCAGTTACCGGCGTGCTAATGGAAGCCACGGAAGGCAGTACAGAGGATTGCGCAGAAGCATAAATAGGCATGAAAAGAGGGCAGTTGCGCAAAGCAGCTGCCCTCTTGTTTTTATGCGACATTTCCATGAGATGTGCTTTGACGCGGAACACGCGCAAATTGACGCGGAGCGCGCGCCGCTACAGCGGCATATTCCTCCCGCTCGGTGTATTCAGAATAGCGCATCTTCGCGTCTCCCT
>JAVVPH010000001.1:0-30434 GCA_036655835.1 Oscillibacter sp. | reverse complement strand
CTCCCCCATCGGCGCGCGCATCGGCGTGAAAATTGACCCGGACGGTCTGCACATCATGAAAAAGAGCGACTATTCCGGAAAATTCGGAGATTACAGCTCGTACAGCGACGAATACGACGAGCTGTCCGACGCGGAGGCAACAGACGAGGACGGCGAGCCGGTGGAAGAGGATGCGGGCGATGAAGAACAGTAAGCTTGCCATTCCCTACGTGACCTGGATGGCAATTTTTGTGGTAGCCCCGCTGATTTTGGTGGTGATTTACGCGTTCACCTCCCGAGACGGCGGCTTTTCCTTGGAAAACTTCACAAAAATGGCGGAATATCTCCCGGTGTTCACCCGCTCCTTCCTTTTGGCACTGATTGCCACGGCAATTTGCCTGCTCATCGGCTACCCCATCGCCTACCTGATGAGCCGGGAAGGCCCCGGCTTTCGCCGCATTGCCATGATGCTGATTATGCTGCCCATGTGGATGAATTTTTTGCTGCGGACCTACTCCTGGATGTCTCTTTTGGAGAATACGGGCCTGCTGAATACCTTTTTTCAAAAAATCGGCCTGATCACCCTATTTAACAGCGTTTTTGGCACCAGCTTAAAGTTTTTTCCCATGATTAACACCCAAGGGGCCATTGTACTGGGCATGGTTTATAACTTTTTGCCCTTTATGATTCTCCCAATTTATACTGTGATTGACAAAATTGACCAGCGGGTGATTGAAGCCGCCCAGGATTTGGGGGCCAACTCCCGAAACGTGTTCCGCAAGGTCATTTTTCCCCTGTCCCTCCCCGGCGTGCTCTCCGGCATTACCATGGTGTTTGTGCCGGCGGTGTCCACCTTCGCCATCTCCCGCTTGTTGGGCGGCGGCAAGGTCACGCTGTTGGGTGACCTCATTGAATCCCAATTCACCGGCGGCGCGTATAATCCCTATCTGGGCTCCGCCGTGTCTCTGGTGATGATGCTGATTGTCCTTGTGTGCATTGCGGTGATGAACCGCTTTGGCGAGGGCGAGGAAGGCACGGTGACCATGTGAAAAAGAACGGACTTTGGAATCGGCTCTTCATGAGCTTCGTATTTCTCTTTCTCTACGCCCCGATTTTTGTGCTGATTGTCTTTTCCTTCAACGCCACGAAAAGCCGCAGCGTCTGGGCGGGGTTTTCCCTGCAATGGTACGAAAAGCTTTTTTCCAACCGCGCCATTATGGACGCGCTGCAAACCACGCTGACGGTATCCGCGCTGGCTGCCATCATCGCCTGCGTCGCCGGTACGGCGGCCGCCATCGGCATTCACGCCATGAAGCGCAAGCACCGCGCCGCCATCATGACGGTGAACAACATTCCCCTGACCAATGCGGACATCATCACCGGCGTGTCCCTCTCCCTGCTGTTCGTGCTGGCCATCAACGCCTTTAACGCCACCATCGGCACCGCGCTGGACATCACCTGGGCCAAGGGCTTCGCCACCATGCTGATTGCCCACGTCACCTTTGACATTCCCTATGTGATTTTGTCGGTCCTGCCCCGGCTGCGCCAGTTGGACCCCAACGTGTACGAGGCGGCGCAGGATTTGGGCGCCACGGGCTTTGTGGCCTTCCGCAAGGTGATTTTACCGGATTTGATGCCGGGTATCATCAACGGAATGCTGATTGCCTTCACCATGTCCATCGACGATTTTGTTATTTCTTATTTCACCGCCGGCACCAAGGTGTCCACCTTGGCCATGGAGGTCTATTCTATGGCCCGGCGGAAAATCAGTCCGGAAATCAACGCCATTTCCACCCTCCTGTTCGTCTCCGTTCTGCTGCTGTTGGTCATTGTCAACGTGCGCCAGAGCCATCAGGAGAGCCAGACCCGCAAGCATCGCGCCGCGTTGACCCCCGGCAAATAAGTATTGAAGGAGACTGCTATGAAAAAAACGACTGCTCTTTGTCTGATTGCGGCTCTGCTGATTTTGCCGCTGACCGGCTGCGGCAATTCTGCCGAAAAATACCCCAACGGCGAGGTAAACGTCCTGAATTGGGGCGAGTATATCGACGAAACCGTGTTGGATGATTTTGCGGCGGAATACGGAATCTCCGTCAACTACAAGACCTGCCCCGACAATGAAACGCTGTACTCCAACCTGATGAATGGCGACAGCTATGATGTGATTATCCCCTCGGACTATATGCTCTCCCGCCTGATGGAGGAGGGTATGCTGGAAAAATTGGATTTTGCCAACATCCCCAACGCCGCCGATGTGGACCCCAAGTTTGTCAATCCCCCCTATGACCCTCAAAACGAATATTCCGTGCCCTATATGTGGGGCACCGTGGGCATCATCTACAACACCACCCAGGTGAAGGAGCAAATCACCAGTTGGTCCTCCATGTTTGACAGCAAATATGCCGGTCAAGTGCTGATGATCAACAACCCCCGGGACGCCATCGGTCTGGCGCTGAAATATTTGGGCTATTCGTACAACACCACCAATAAAGCCGAAATCACAGAGGCAGTGGACCTGCTGGCACAGCAGAAAAGCGATGACATTGTCCAGGCCTACGTCATGGATGAGATTTTTGGAAAGCTGGAGGGCGGCGAGTCCGCCATGGGCGTTTACTATGCCGGCGACTACCTGACCATGCTGGAAAACAACCCCGATTTGGCCTTCTGCGTCCCCTCCGAGGGCAGCAACTATTTTGTGGATGCCCTGTGCGTGCCGAAAACGGCGGTCAACAAGGCCAACGCGGAAACCTTTATCAACTTTATGTGCTCCACGGACGTGGGTCTGCGCAATTGCGAGGCCATCGGCTACTCCACCCCCCTCATGAGCGTCTACGACGCACTGGACGAGGAGACTCGGAGCAATCCCGTGGCCTATCCCTCCGACGAGGTGCTGGCCTCCTGCGAGCAGTTTGTCAATCTTCCCCAGGATATTTTGGCCTTTTACGACAGCGAATGGCTGCGGCTGAAGGTCTGAGCACGAAAGGAGTCTCTCTATGATTCTCATTGGAACAAAATGCCGGGTGGAGCAAGTAGTCACCGACGATTTAACCGCCGCCGCCGTCGGCTCCGGCGCGCTGCCGGTCTTTGGCACGCCCTTCCTCGCCGCCATGCTGGAAAACGCCGCCATGACCTCCCTGCAAACCTATTTGGAGGACAATCAGGGCAGCGTGGGCACGCATTTGGACATCACCCACGAGGCCCCCACCCCTGTGGGCATGAAGGTCTGGGGCGAGGCAGAGATTGTCTCCCTCTCTGAAAACGGCAAGCTGGTGGATTTTAAGCTCACCGCTTGGGACGAAAAAGGCCCCATCTGCCAAGGCACCCACACCCGCGCCATCATCCACGCCGGGCGTTTTCTCGCCAAGTGCAACGCCAAGCTGGAACCGGAATCATAACACAAGCGCCGTGACTGATGCAGTCACGGCGCTTTTTTGTCCAATTGGGGTTTTAAGTTGTCTGGCGGACTTCTTTAAAAGAGCGTAATTTGGCTGGTCTCCGCCATACCCGCGAAGGCGCCCATGCTTTTGAGCTGCTCCAAATGGCTTTTGGAGAGCTTGCTGCAGCAGGTGGAAAATTCCTCAATGGAGATAAATTCCTTCCCCTCCCGCTTTTCCACAGTGTCCTGGGCCGCCGTCTCCCCCAGGCCGCGGATGGCGATGAAGGGCGGCAGGAGCCCCCCCTCCGTCACGGTGAATTTGGCGGCATCGGACTTATAAATATTGATGGGGTCAAAGTGGAAGCCCCGGAGGTAAAACTCGTAGCACACCTCCAGGGTGGTCATCAAATCCTTCTCCACCGCGGAGGCATCCTTGTTGTTTTCAATCTCCCGGATTTTTTTCTTCACCGCCGCCATTCCGGCGCAGCAGTATTCCGCGTCAAAGGCCTTGGCCCGGACGGTGAAAAACGTGGCGTAAAACGCCAGCGGACGATGCACCTTAAACCAGGCGATGCGAAACGCCATCATGACATAGGCCACGGCGTGGGCCTTGGGGAACAGATAGCCGATTTTGGCCAGGGATTCAATGTACCACGCAGGCACGTCGTGTTCCTGCATGGCCTCCTCCCAGCCCTCTTCAAAGCCCTTCTTTTTCACCTTGCCCTTTCGGACGGATTCCATGATTTTGAAGGACATTTTGGCATCCAAGCCCTTGGAAATCAGATAGAGCATAATATCGTCGCGGCAGCCGACGGTTTCCAAAACGCTGGCCGTCCCGCTTACAATCAGCTCCCGGGCGTTGCCCATCCACACGTCGGTACCGTGGGAGAAGCCGGACAGCCGCACCAGGGTATTGAAGTCCTTGGGCAGGGTGTCCATCAACATTCCCCGGGTAAAGCGGGTGTTAAACTCCGGAATAGCCACAGCCCCGGTGGGACCAAGCACCTCGTCGTTCTCATAGCCCAACACCTTACTGGAGGTAAAAATGGACATGGTGTCCGGGTCGTCCAGCAAAATCTCCCGGGCGTTCACGCCGGTGAGATCCTCCATCATCCGCACCATGGTGGGGTCATCATGCCCCAGCATATCCAGCTTCAGGAGGTTATCCTCCATGCAGTGATATTCAAAATGGGTGGTGATGGTGTCGCTGTCGTCCGCGTCCGCCGGGTGCTGGACGGGGCAAAAGTCCTCCATCTCCATGTCGTCCGGCACCACGACCAAGCCGCCGGGGTGCTGTCCCGTGGTCCGCCGAACGCCCACACAGCCGAGAGTCAGGCGATTTTCCTCCGCCCGGCCGGCGGCGATGCCGTTCTCTTCCAGATATTTTTTCACGTAGCCGTAGGCGGTTTTCTCCGCCAGGGTGCCGATGGTCCCCGCCCGAAACACCTGCTTTTCGCCGAACATCTCAATGGCGTGGCGATGGGCGCGGGCCTGGTATTCGCCGGAGAAGTTCAGGTCAATATCCGGCACTTTTCCGCCGCCAAAGCCCAAGAACGTCTCAAAGGGGATGTCAAATCCGTCCTTGATATACTTGGTTCCGCAGTCCGGGCAATTTTTGTCCTCCATATCCGCGCCGCAGCCGAAGGACCCGTCCATAATAAATTCCGAGTGCTTGCACCGGGGGCAGCGATAGTGGGGCGGCAGGGAGTTGACCTCCGTAATGCCGGACATATAGGCCACCAGGGAGGAGCCAACCGACCCTCGAGAGCCCACCAGATAGCCGTTTTCCAATGACCGCTGCACCAGCTTTTGGGCGGACATATACACCACGTCGTACTTGCCCAAAATGCTGCCCAGCTCCACGTTCAGCCGGTCCACAATCAACTGCGGCGGCTCGTCCCCATACAGCGCGTGGACCTTGTCCCACACCAGGGTGTTCAGCTCCTCCTCGGAGTTGGCAAGCCGGGGCGGAAACAAGTCCTTGGGCAGCAGCTCAAAGGTCTCCACCTGCTCCGCGATGGCCCGGGTGTTGGTCACCACCACCTCTAAGGCCTTTTCCTCCCCCAAGTAGGAGAACTCCTCCAACATCTCGTCGGTGGTTTTAAAATAGATAGGCAGCGGCTCGTTGGCATCCGCAAATTTTTTGGAGGCCAACAGAATATGGCGATACACCTCGTCCTCCGGCTCTCGGAAATGCACGTCGCCGGTGGCGCAGACCTTTTTTCCCAGCTCGTCGCCCAAGCGGACAATGGTGCGGTTCAAGTCCCGCAACTCCTCCACCGACTGCACCTCACCGTTGCGAAGCATGAAGGCGTTGTTGCACACAGGCTGAATTTCCAGATAATCGTAATACCCGGCGATGCGCCGCAGCTCGTCCCAGTCCTTGTGGTCCTTCACCGCCTGAAACAGCTCGCCCGCCTCGCAGGCAGACCCCACCAAAATGCCCTCCCGATGCAAATTCAGCTCGCTTTTCGGGATAATCGGCACTCGCTTGAAGTATTTCAGGTTGGAGGCGGAAATCATCTTGTAGAGATTTTTCAGCCCCACCTTGTTTTGGGCAATCAAAATAATATGCTTGGGGAAGCGGTTGGACTTGCTGCCCAGCGGCCGCAGTTTTTCCATCTCCCCATTCACGTCCCGTAGCCGCTGAATGCCCTTCTCCCGTAATTTTTCCCAAAACGGCACCAGCATATAGGCCACGGTGGCGGCATCGTCACTGGCACGGTGGTGTTGAAACGCCGGCAAATCCAGCTCCTCCGCCACAATATCCAGCTTGTATTTATGCAAATTCGGCAGCAAGTTTTGCGCCAAAATCAGGGAGTCCACGTAGGTGGGATGGAAGTCCAGTCCCACCCGCTTGCAGCCCTCCCGGACAAAGCCGATGTCAAATTCCGCATTGTGGGCCGCCAGCGGCCGCCCATCCACGAATTTCAAAAAATCCGTCAGGGCCTCCTTTAGGGACGGCGCATCCCTGAGCATCTCGTCGGTGATGCCCGTCAGGCCGATAATTTCCGGTGTCAGGCGGCGGTTGGGATTCACAAAGGTCTGGAATCGCTCCGTCACCTCTCCGTTTTTCAGCACCACCGCGCCGATTTCCGTGATGGCCTCCTGCATGACCTTCAGTCCGGTTGTCTCCAAATCAAAGCAGACAAATTCATCGTCCAAATCGCAGTCTTTTTCGCCGTGGACCGCCACCCGGTCATCCAAATTGTTGACAAAATAGCCCTCAATGCCGTATAAAATCTTGATTTTATCCCCGGCGGCGTGCCAGGCGTCGGGAAAGGACTGGGCCACGCCGTGGTCCGTGATGGCAATGGCGGGATGTCCCCAGCGGGCGGCCTCCTTCACCACCTCGGCGGTGTCGGTGAGGGCGTCCATATTGCTCATTTTGGTGTGCAAATGCAGCTCCACCCGCTTCACCGGGGCGGTGTCCTGCCGCTGGGGGTGCTCAATCACATTGATATGGTAGGGATTGAGCTGAATGTCCTTGCCGTCCCAGGTCTGCTCCATCTTCCCCTGCACGCACAGCCACATCCCCGGCTCAATGGCGTTTTCCAGCTTTTTGGCTTCCTTGTCGGTGAGATTTTTCTGCACCGTCACGGAATTGGTGTAATCGGTCATGTCGAAGCTCAAGCGCCACATACCCGGCCGCCGCGTCTCCCGGCATTCGGCGGAAAACACCTTTCCCGCCACTGTGGCGTTGCCCATTTTCAGGTCCAGCGCCGACATGGGGCCCGGTTTTCCCTTGATGGGATTGCCCATCAAAATTTTGGTTGCCACCGGTTTCCCGCCCTTGCCCGCGCTTTTGTTCCCGCTGTGACTGGGTACTTCGGCCTTTGGCGCGGGGGCAGGCGGCTCAAAGTGCGTGGTCAACTCCACCCCGGCAAACCCATAGGCCGTTGTCAGCAGCGTCTTGAGATTCTCCTCGTCCTCCCCCGTCAGCTCCGTCTGGGTGGACAATTGCAGGCCGATGGTCCGCTGGGCCTGGTCAATCACCACCCCCGTCAGATTCGCCCCCGCCAGCTTGAGCCGCAGTCCCTGGGGCGGTGTCAGGTCGGAAAACATATTAAAAAATGGAATTTTCTTCGCCATTTGAAACCCTCTCCGTCTTCAATCCTCAAAACAGCAAGGCAGCGGCGTTTTCACGCCGCGTGCCTGTTATGTGCTTATAATTTTTCAATCTCCGCCATCAAAGCGTCTACAAGCTGTTCCTGCGGCACCTTGTAAAGGATTTCTCCTTTGCGGAACAGCAGGCCCTCGCCCGCGCCGCCCGCGATGCCAATGTCAGCGGCGGCGGCCTCGCCCGGCCCATTCACCGCACAGCCCATCACCGCCACAGTGATATTTTTCTGACAGCCTGCCAGCCGCCGCTCCACCTCCTCCGCAATGGGAATCAGGTCGATGCGAGTCCGCCCGCAGGTGGGGCAGGCAATCAGGTTTACGCCGGTTTTTCGCAGTCCGGCGGCTTTTAAAATTTTCTGGGCGGCATAAATTTCCTCCACCGGGTCGGCGGTCAGCGTCACCCGCATGGTATCGCCAATCCCCAAACACAAGAGGCCCCCGATGCCCATGGCGGATTTCACCATCCCCATGGAGGGGGTGCCCGCCTCGGTGACGCCCAAATGCAGCGGATAGTCCGTCTGCTGAGAGAGCAAGCGGTATGCCGCCATGGTCAGGGGTACGTCGGAGCATTTCACCGAGATGCAGATGTCGTCAAAGTCAAATTTATTCAGCAGGGCCACATGGCCCATAGCGCTCTCCACCAGGGCCTCCGCGGTCACGCCGCCGTATTTGGCCCGCAGCTCCTTTTCTAAGGAGCCGCCGTTCACGCCGATGCGGATGGGGATATTTTTTTGGCGGCACAGGTCTGCCACCGCCTTCACCTTTTCCTCCCCGCCGATGTTGCCGGGATTGATGCGGATGGCGTCAATCCCCCGCTGGGCACATTCCAGGGCAAATTTGTAGTTAAAATGGATGTCGGCAATCAGCGGAATGGCGATTTGCGCCTTGATTTGATCCACCGCCTCCGCCGCCGCCTGGTCGGGGATGGCAACCCGGATGATCTCACAGCCCGCCGCCTCCAACTGCTTGATTTGGGCCACTGTGGCGGCCACATCGTCGGTTTTTGTGTTGCACATGGACTGGATAGACACCGCCGCGCCGCCGCCCACTGCCACCCGGCCCACCATCAATTGTTTGGTCATACTCTAAATTCCCCCTATTGGAAGAGTTTCCAAATATCTTGGAACGTCACCAGCAGCATAAAGCCCATCAGCAGGACGAATCCCGCCGAATTGACGGCCATCTGGTATTTTTCCGGCACTTTTTTCCGGAACAGGGCCATGGACACCGCGTCCACCACCAGGAAAAAAATCCGGCCGCCGTCCAGCGCGGGAATGGGCAGCAGATTCATCACCGCCAGATTCACTGCCAGCATGGCCGCAAAAAAGAGGATGTTGTCCACCGCGTCCCGGGCGTTATCGGACGCCTCTCCCACCTGGGTGAGGGTGGACACAATGCCCACCGGCCCGCTGACATCCTTCATGCCGGCCTCGCCGCTCACCAGCATTTGCAGGCTCAGCCGCACCACCCGCACAAAGTCCAGCGTATTGAGCCAGCTATACCGCAGCTTTGCGCCGATAGTGGCTTCTTCCGTTGCGTTTCTAGAGATGTAAAGGCCATTCCCTTGATAGGCTTCACCGTTGGTTCCCGTATAAGTCCCCCAGGGCAGACCCTGCAATTCCACGCTTTTTCCGTCTCGCTGAACCACCAAATCCAGTGGCTTTCCCCGGTTGAGCTGCAGTAACAGATCCACGTCGCTGTACACATACACCCGCTCGCCGTTGAGGGAGGAAATGATGTCCCCCTTCTCCAGCGTCGCGCCGTTCTGGCTGGAAAATTCCGGTGCCGCACCCACAACCTCCGGCACCAAAAAGGCCGCCGCGCTGCTGTACAGCAGTAAAATAATTAAAAACCCGGCCAAAAAGTTGGTGGCCGAACCGGCGGCAAGAATGACGAATTGCTTCCAAAAGCCCTGCCGCACCAGCGAGTGGCTGTCGCCGCTGTCCTCGTCCTCGCCCTCCATGGCGCAATATCCACCGATGGGCAGCAGACGAAAGGAATACCGCGTCTCCCCTTTTTCCCGCTGCCAAAGGACAGGACCCATGCCGATAGAAAACTCGTTCACCCGCACGCCGCAGAGCTTTGCCGCCACAAAGTGGCCCAGCTCATGGACGGCGATGAGGACCCCGAAAATCAAAATTGCCGCCAGGATATATACAGGATTCATGCCAAAACTCCTCGCTTTTTTGCTTTGCCCTCTTTGGGGAACTCATCCCACCCGCAGGACGCTCCGGCGAGCCAAGCGGTCCGCCTCCAAAATATCCTCAAGGGATGGGTTTTGCGTCACGCAAACCGCCGCACGGGCCGTTTCCACCCGATGGGCAATGTCGTGAAAGCCAATTTTGTCCTCCAAAAACAGCCCCACCGCCGCCTCGTTGGCGGCATTTAAAATGGCGCAGGCCGTACCGCCCTCTCGGGCGGCATCCTCCGCCAGACGGAGACAGGGAAAGGCCTCCCGGTCCGCCGGGGCGAAGGTCAGCGGCGGGCAGGAGAGCAAATCCAGCGGCGGCGCGGGGTTCTCTCCCCGGGCGGGCCAGGTCATGGCGTAGCGGATGGGCAGGCGCATATCCGGCGTGCCCAATTGGGCCAGCACCGCGCCGTCCCGAAACTCCACCAGTGAGTGGACAATGCTCTGGCGATGAATGACCACATCCACCTGCTCAAGGGGCAATCCATAGAGCCGCATGGCTTCGATGACTTCCAAACCCTTGTTCATCAGCGTGGCGCAGTCCACCGTAATTTTCGGACCCATGGTCCAGTTGGGATGCCGCAGGGCGTCCGCCCGGGTCATCTTCCCCACCGCTTCGTAGTCCAATCCATAAAACGGACCGCCGGAGCAGGTCAACAGCAGCCGCCGGATTTCCCGCTGGTCCTCACAGCCCTGCAAGCACTGAAAAATGGCGGAATGCTCGGAATCCACGGGCACAATGTCCGCACCACAGCGCTTTGCCGCCGCCATCACCAATTCCCCGGCGCAGACCAGCGTCTCCTTATTGGCCAGCGCAATCCGCTTTCCCGCCTCGATGGCCGCCAGCGTGGGGCGCAGACCAATCATGCCCACCACAGCCGTCACCACCGTGTCCGCCTCAGGCAGTGTGGCGGCTTCCAACAGTCCCGCAAGGCCGCTGACAACCCGAATATCGGTGTCCGCCAGAGAAATTTTGAAAGCCCGGGCCGCCGCTTCGTCATAAAGCACAACCAGACGCGGCCGAAAACGCCGCGCCTGCTCTTCCAGTAGTGCCGTGCTGCGGTTGGCGGTCAGCGCCGCAACCCGCAGGCCCAACTGCTCCGCCACCTCCAGGGTCTGCCGACCGATGGAGCCGGTGGAGCCCAACAAAGAAATTGTATGTGTCATATCCCTATCCTATCGCAAAAAGCTGAAAATAAACCAAACAAAGGGCGCCACAAAGGTCACGCTGTCAAAGCGGTCCAGCACGCCGCCATGGCCCGGGAGAAGCGTTCCGTAATCCTTTACGGCAAATTCCCGCTTAATCACAGAAAAACTCAAGTCGCCGATCTGACTCACCGCGCTGCCCGCCAAGCCCAACAGCAGCGTCTGCCACCATGAGAGAAACAGCCCGCCGGTGGCATACCAAGCCGCACCCTCCAGCAGCAAAATACCGATTACGCCGCCAATCAGGCCACCGACGGCACCCTCGATGGTTTTCTTTGGGCTGACATGAGGGGCCAACTTGTGTCTGCCAAAAAACAGGCCGAAAAAATAGGCGAAGGTATCGCTGCCAAAGGCAATGACCAGGGGCAGAAACACAACTAATTTTCCCAGCATACCCATCAGCCGCAGTCGCAGCAAGCAGGACAACAGCAGGGGAAACACCAGTCCCGCGAACATCGCCGCTGTCAGGGTGGAAAAGGAAATGGGCGCGCCCTTTTCGTATCTCCAAATGGCATAGACGAACAGGGCAAAGAGGAACGCCATGGCCAGCGCCGCCAAAAAAGAGGGCAATGCCGGCGAAGTCCCGGCCGAAAGTCCCCCATCCGGCGAGGCAGAGGACCGATAGATGTCCAGCGGTATCAAGGCCGCCATCAGCGCGGTCAGCGGCATCAGGCTCTTCCCCGCCTCCCCTGCCACGGCCCGGAGCAGCTCAAATGCCCCCACGGCACACATACCCGCCACCAACAGCGTCATGGCCCAAGGCGGAGCCAACAGCACCGCCACTAAAAACGGGATTCCCACCGCCGCCACCAAAATTCTGGTCTTCATCGCAACCTCCCCGGCGCGCCTTGTCTCTCCGCGCATCCGTTTTATCTGTGAAGTGTTTTCACTTCACACCGCCGAAGCGGCGGTCCCTTTTCTGATAGGCCGCAATGGCCCGGTTTAATTCCGCCTCGTCGAAGTCCGGCCACAGCACGTCGGTGAAATACAGCTCTGCATAGGCGCACTGCCACAGCAGAAAATTGGAGAGCCGCAGCTCCCCCGAGGGGCGGATAATCAGCTCCGGGTCCGGCACGCCGCGAGAGTCCAAATACCCGGAAAACAGCGTGTCATCCAACTCCTCCGGCTGGCGCAGTCCGGCGGCGCAGTCGGCAGAAAACTGGCGAACCGCCCGCAAAATCTCGTCTCGTCCGCCGTAATTCAGGCAGATATTGGCCTGAAAATCCCCGGCGGGCAATTGGTCCGAAATGGCGTCCGTCTCCCGGGCCAAGGCCCGCAGCTCCGGGCTGATGGGGGATAAATCCCCAAAAAAGCGCAGTCGGATGTGGTCTTGCTCCATGGTGTCCACCGCTTCCAGCAAATAGCGCTTCAGCAGCGTCATAATCGCGCCCACCTCGTCGGCGGAGCGCTTCCAATTCTCCGTGGAGAAGGCGTACACCGTCAAATACTGCACGCCCAAATTTTTGCAAGCCGTGGCGATGCGGCGGAAAGTCTCCGCCCCCGCCTTGTGTCCGGCGGCGCGGGGCAGACCCCGATGAGTCGCCCAGCGGCCGTTTCCGTCCATAATAATCGCAATGTGGCGAGGAAGGCGGTCCGCCTGCCCCGCCTCTGCGGTTTTTCTACTATCAGCCATCAGACCGCCATCAGTTCCTTCTCTTTTTTCGCCAAAAGCTCATCCAGTTTTCGGCAGCTATCATCGGTCAGCCTTTGGAGGTCCTTCTCCACCTGCTTCATCTCATCCTCGGTGATTTCGGAGTTCTTCTCCTGTTTTTTAAACATTTCCATGGCATCCCGGCGGATATTGCGAATGGCAATTTTGCCGTTTTCGTCGTATTTATGGATTTTCTTCACCAGTTCCTTCCGCCGCTCCTCCGTCAATTGAGGGAAGCTGAGGCGAATACTTCTGCCGTCGTTTTGGGGGTTGATACCCAAATCGGAGTTCTGAATGGCCTTTTCAATGCTTTTCAGCGCGGTGGCATCCCAGGGCTGGATGACCAGGGAGCGGGGGTCCGGGGAGGAAATCGCCGCGATTTGTTGGAGGGCGGTCATACTGCCGTAATAATCCACCTGAATCCGGTCCAGCACGGAGGCGTTGGCCCGGCCAGCCCGCACAGCGGCAAAGTCCGCGGCAATGGAGTCAATGCTCTTTCCCATTTTCTCCTCGTAGATTGCGTATTCATCTTGTAACATACTGATATTCCTTCCTTCTTCTATTCTAAGGACGCGCCCGCAGGCGCGACAACTCGCTTATTCTCGGACGATGGTGCCAATATTTTCGCCGCAGAGGACGCGGAGGATATTTTCCGGGTCCTTCAACGCGAAGAGCAGCACGGGGATGTGGTTATCCATGGACAGCGACGTGGCGGTGGAATCCATCACCATCAGGTGTTGGGCCAGCACATCGTCGTAGGTAATGGTATCGTATTTCACGGCGGAGGGGTCCTTCACCGGGTCGGCATTGTACACACCGTCCACATTTTTCGCCAGCAAAATCACGTCCGCGTCAATCTCCGCCGCCCGCAGCACCGCCGCGGTATCCGTGGAGAAAAAGGGGTTGCCGGTGCCGCAGCCGAAGATGACCACGCGGCCCTTTTCCAAATGCCGGATGGCCCGGGAGCGGATATACGGCTCGGCAAAGGCCCGCATTTCGATGGCGGTCTGCACCCGCACGGGAATGCCCTTTTGCTCCATCACGTCCGCCACTGCCAGGCAGTTGAGCACGGTGGCCAGCATACCCATGTGGTCCGCCCGGGTGCGCTCCATCTTTCCGCCGCCATCCTTCACGCCGCGCCAGAAATTGCCGCCGCCCACTACCAGGCCCACTTGCACGCCCATGTCCACGCATTTTTTAATCACGTCGCAGACCCGGCCAATCACCTCAAAGTCCAGGCCGCTGTGCTTGTCTCCGGCCAGTGCCTCGCCGCTGATTTTCAGCAGTACACGCTGATAAACAGGTTTTCCCATACTCCGGTCCTCCACAAATTTCAATCAAAAGTTATCTCTATTTTACCGTACTTTTCCCTTTTTGCATAGGGGGTACCGTGAAGTTTTTCCCGAAAATGCCGGGGGAATCCGTATCATTCCCCCGGCATGGCCGCTTATTTTCCTTTTTTCTCAAAGGCGTCATTCAACTGGCGGAGGAGGAGGTCCCGCCCGCTGCCCTTCTCGGCGGAAAAGGGGATGAGCACATCGTCCTCGTGCAGGGCCAACGTCTCCCGGATGAGCGCAAGGGCGGGCTCCACCTCCCGGGCCTTCAGCTTATCCAGCTTGTTGGCCAACACAATTTCCGGGCAATTGCTCTCCCGGAACCAGTTGTGCATAATTAAATCGTCCTCGCTGGGCTTGTGGCGGATGTCCACAATGAGAACGCCCAGGGTAATCAAATCGCCCCCGTCCTCAAAATACGACTCCATCAGCTTGCCCCAGCGCTCCTTCTCGGTTTTTGCCACCTTGGCGTAGCCGTAGCCCGGCAGGTCCACCAGATAGGCACGATTGTCAATCTGGAAATAGTTGACCTGACTGGTTTTTCCCGGGGTTGCCCCCACGTAGGCAATATTTTTCCGTCCCAACACCCGGTTGATCACCGAGGACTTGCCCACGTTGGACCGCCCCGCGAAGGCGAACTGGGGCATACCATCCCGCAAAAACGTCTCCCGGGAGACAGCGGAACGGATGAAATCGACTTTTCCAAAATTCAGCGCCATAAAAGCTCCTTCTGCGCGCCCGCGTTTTCCGCGGAAATACGCTATTGCCGCAACGCGGCGTCTGTCTCTCGCAGGACAGGGGCAAAGGCCGCTACCGTCCGCTCCTCATGAATGCTTCGCTCGCCCAGTGCCGCGGCAAACACCTCGTCCACCGTGGCAACGGGGATAAAATGCAACGCGGCGCGGACGGTCTGGTCAATTTCCTCCAAATCCCGCAGATTATCCTTGGGGATAATCACGGTTTGGATGCCATTGCGCAGAGCGGCCATGGTTTTTTCCTTCAGCCCGCCGATGGGCAGCACCCGCCCCCGCAGCGTCACCTCGCCGGTCATGGCAAGGCCGGCACGGATTTTTTGCCCCGTCAGGGCGGAGAGCATGGCAGTGGCCACGGCAATGCCGGCGGAGGGCCCGTCCTTGGGCACAGCCCCCTCTGGGAAGTGGACGTGGAGGTCCTTGGTCTTGTGGAATTCCGCCTCAATGCCCAGTACCTCCGCCCGACTGCGCAGGCAGCTCAGGGCCGTCTGGGCGGATTCCTTCATCACATCGCCCAAATTTCCGGTCAGCTCCAGCTTACCGGAGCCGGGCATGACGTTCACCTCCACCTCCAGGATTTCGCCGCCCACCTCGGTCCAGGCAAGGCCGTTGACCAAGCCAATTTCCTCCTTCTCCGTATGGAGCGCAGGAGGATAGGGCAACATTCCCAGGAAGGAATAGAGGTCTTTTTCTGTAACGGTAATTCGCTTTACACCGCCTTCTAACAGGCGCATATCCGCTTTTCGGCAGAGGGCCGCCAACCGCCGCTCCAACACACGGACGCCGGACTCCCGGGTATAGTCCCGGATGACGGCCCGGAGGGTGTCGTCCTCAATGCGCAGGGCGGATTTCTTCAAGCCATGCTCCCGGAGCTGCTTTGGCAGCAGGTGGCGCTTGGCGATTTGCAATTTTTCCTCGTCGGTGTAGCTGCCCAACTGAATGACCTCCATCCGGTCCAGCAGCGGCCGGGGGATGGTGTCCGTGGTGTTGGCGGTGGTGATGAACATGACCTTGCTCAAATCCACTGGAATTTCCAGAAAATGGTCCCGGAAGGCGTGGTTTTGCTCGCTGTCCAACACCTCCAGCACTGCCGATGCCGGGTCGCCCCGGAAGTCGTTGCCCAGCTTGTCAATTTCGTCCAGCAGCAATAGCGGATTCATAGACCCGCTGCGGCTGATGGCCTCGATAATGCGGCCGGGCATGGAGCCTATGTAGGTTTTGCGGTGGCCACGGATGTCGGCCTCATCCCGCACGCCGCCCAGGGAGAGTCGGGCCAGCTTCCGGCCCAGGGCCTTGGCAACGGAGATGGCGATGGAGGTTTTGCCCACTCCCGGCGGACCCACCAGACAGAGAATCTGCCCATGTCCCTCAGGATTCATCTGGCGCACGGCGATGGTCTCCAAAATGCGCTCCTTGACCTTTTCCATGCCGAAATGTTCTTTTTCCAGAATTTTTCGGGCGGCGGAGACATTGAGGCACTCCTTGGTGGTGGTGTTCCAGGGCATTTCCAGGCACACATCCAAATAGTTCCGAATCACGGCCCCCTCGGCACTGCCAAAGGGCTGCTTGGCCAGCTTGCTCACTTCCTTGAGCAGTTGCTTTTCCACGTCCTCCGCCAGAGCGAGGGCGGCAATCCGCTCCCGATAGCTGCCCAAATCATCGTCGTCGTCATGCTCGCCCAGCTCACTTTGCATCACGCGAATTTGGGTGCGCAAAATTTGCTCCCGCTGAGAGGAGGCCAACTGGTCCCGGATTTTCCCCTCCATCTCGTGCTCGAAGCCCAGTACATTATTCTCCCGGACCAGATAGGCGTTCATTTTCCGCAAGCGAATCAGGGGGGACAATTCCTCCAAAATATCCTGCTTGTCCGTGTGGCGAAGGCCCACGTTCTGGGCTATAAAATCCGCCAGATACCCGGGGTCCCGATTGTCCAGCACCGCGATGCGGACCTCATCCGCCACGCCGCCGGACAGCTCCGCATACTCGTCAAAGAGCGTATAGCTCTGGCGGAGCAGTGCCTCAATGCGGGGGCTGTTGGGCAGTGTGTCCGGCTCCTGGGGAATCATCTCCACATTGGCTTGGAGATAGGGCTCCGTCTGCCAAATCCGGCGAAGGCGGGCGCGATGCCGCCCCTCCACCATCACGCGCATGGAGGTGGCGGAGAGCCGCAGAATTTGGCTGATGTGGGACACGGTACCGATTTCGTAGAGGTCTTTTTCCTCCGGCAGCGCCACCCCGGTCTCTCGCTGGGTGACCAGAAAAATTTCCTGGTCCGCCTCCATCGCGTGCTCCAAAGCGGCGATGGAGATGGGACGCTCCACGTCAAAGGTCATATTCATGTGGGGGAACACCGTCAGGCCGCGCAGGGCCAGCACGGGAATGTTCCAAGTGGTCAATTCCATGTTGTATTTCCTTTCTTGGGATTGAAAACAAGGAGGAACGCAGTCCGCGTCCCTCCTTGCAGGTTCCTTTAAGACGCCGAAGCCGGGGTCGAGCCGCCGGATACCGGTTTGCTCTCGCCCTTTCCGGCGTTCAACTTCACCGTGTAGTTGATTTTTTCGGGATTGCGGGTCAGGGTGGGCTGTTCCGTCCCCTCCACGCAGGCCTTGGTAATGACGGCCTTTTCAATGGTGGGGTCCGAGGGAATGTCGTACATCACTTGGGTCAGCATCCCCTCCATCACGGCCCGCAGACCACGGGCGCCGATATTGCGCTCAATGGCCTTGTCGGCAATGGCACCCAATGCCTCGTCCTCAAAGTCCAGCTCCACGTCGTCGTATTCCATCAGACGCTTATACTGCTTCACCAGAGAGTTTTTCGGCTCGGTGAGAATACGGACCAAATCCTCCCGGCGCAGGGCATTCAGCGGTGCGATGACCGGCAAACGACCCACCAGCTCGGGAATAAGACCGAATTTTAAAATGTCGTGGGGCTGAACGACAGAGAGCAGCTTGTTGATGTCCTTGTCCTTCTTCCCCTCAATCACCGCGTCAAACCCAATGCTCTTCTTATCCAAACGGCGCTCGATAATCTTTTCCAGACCGTCAAACGCGCCGCCGCAGATGAAGAGAATGTTCTTGGTGTTGACCTGAATAAATTCCTGATGGGGGTGCTTCCGTCCGCCCTGGGGCGGCACATTGGCAACCGTGCCCTCCACGATTTTCAGCAGAGCCTGCTGCACACCCTCGCCGGAGACATCCCGGGTGATGGAGGTGTTTTCACTCTTGCGGGCAATTTTGTCGATTTCATCCACATAGATAATGCCGTGTTCGGCACGCTCCACGTCAAAATCGGCAGCTTGCAGCAGCCGCAGCAAAATGTTCTCCACATCGTCGCCCACGTAGCCGGCCTCGGTGAGGGTGGTGGCATCGGCGATGGCAAAGGGCACCTTGAGGGTGCGGGCCAAGGTCTGGGCAAAGAGGGTCTTGCCGGAACCGGTGGGGCCAAGCATCAAAATGTTGCTCTTTTGCAGCTCCACATCCTCGTCTCCGCCGAAGAAAATGCGCTTATAGTGGTTGTAAACCGCCACAGATAGGGCAACCTTCGCCTCGTCCTGACCAATGACGTACTGATCCAGCACATCTTTAATCTCCCGGGGCGTGGGAAGCTGATCGGGCATATCCTCCAGCGTACCGGCGGTGTTGCTTTCAAAGCCATCGTTTAAAATGCTCATGCACAGTTGGACACACTCGTCGCAAATGCGCACACCGGGGCCTTGTATCATCCGCTGTACCTGCTGTTCGTGCTTGCCGCAGAAGGAACAGCGCAGTGTCTTTTTGCCGTCGTCGTTCATGATATTACCTCGGTATTTCTATAATCAAAAAGGGTGGAAACGCTGCCGTCTCCAAAATTTACTTGCTGACGATGATACGGTCCACCAGGCCGAAATCCAGAGCGTCTTGGGCGCTCATGAAATTGTCCCGCTCGCAGGCCGCCGTCACTTCTTCCACGGGCCGCCCGGTATTTCCGGCGAGGATGGTGTTCATCCGCTGCTTGATAATTTCCAAGCGCTTCAGGTGGATGGCCATGTCGGTAATCTGGCCTTGGGCACCGGCGGAGGGCTGATGAATCATAATTTCGGCGTTGGGCAGGACCAGTCGCTTGCCCTTTGCGCCGGAGGACAGCAAAAACGCGCCCATGCTGGCTGCCATGCCCACACAGATGGTGGACACGTCGCACTTGACGTACTGCATGGTATCGTAGATGGCCATGCCGTCGGTGACGGAGCCGCCGGGGCTGTTGATATAGAGCTGAATATCCTTATCCGGGTCCTGGGCCTCCAGGTACAACAGCTGGGCCACAACCAAGCTGGCTGTGGTGGCGTTGACCTCTTCCCCCAGGAAGATAATACGGTCGTTCAGCAAACGGGAGAAAATATCGTAGGACCGTTCTCCCCGGTTGGTCTGCTCTACTACATATGGAACTAAACTCACTTGTGAAAACCTCCAATCATTTGTAGGCAATATGCCATTCTCTCATGATACCACTGGTACCATGAGAGAATGTGTCGAATTTGTAAAATGTATCGGAGAATTTATCCCCGCTTATTCCGCGTCCGCCTTTTTTGCGGGCTTTTTGGCCGCAGGCTTCTTGGCGGGTTTCTCTTCCCCATCGGCGGCCTTTGCCTTTTTGGCGGCAGGCTTCTTGGCGGGTTTTTCTTCCCCATCGTCAGCCTTCTTAGCAGCGGCCTTCTTCTCCGGCTTGCCGGCAATGGCGCTGTCCGTCACCACGGCAATGGCCTTCTCGGTCATCACCTGGTCCCGGACCTGGTCCACGGTCAGATATTTCTTGACCATTTCCAGCTCCATGCCATACTTCTCTGCCATTTTCTTCATCTCGGCCTCCACATCCTCGTCGGAGACTTCGATGTTCTCTTCCTTGATGATGGCGGTCATAGCCAGGTCCAAACGCACCTGCCGCAGAGACGGCTCCTTGGATTCCTCCAACAGCGCGGATTCCTCCATGCCGGTCATCTTCAAATACTGCTCGTAGGGGATGCCCTGCTGGCCAATCTGCATCTTGAAATTCTCCAAGAAACGCTGAGACTGGGCCGTGACCATGGCGTCGGGAATCTCGGCGGTGATGTTGGCACCCACCTGATCCATCAAAGCGTCCTCAAAGGCGCGCTTCGCAGCGTCCTCACGCTCGGCAAGCAGTTTCTTCTCCAGGTCGGCCTTCAGGTCTGTCAGGGTGTCAAATTCAGACACATCCTTGGCAAACTCGTCGTCCAGCGCGGGTACTTCCTTGGCCTTCACCTCGTTGACCTTCACCTGGAAGACCACGGCCTTACCGGCCAAATCCTCGTGATAGTCAGTGGGGAATGTCAGCTCTACCTTCTTCTCCTCGCCGGCCTTCACGCCCACCAGCTGCTCTTCAAAGCCGGGGACAAAGCTGTGGGAGCCAAGCTCCAAGCTGTGATTTTCGCCCTTGCCGCCCTCAAAGGGCGTGCCGTTCAAAAAGCCCTCAAAGTCGATGACGGCGGTGTCGCCGTCCTGCGCGGCGCGGTCCACAGACACCAGACGGGTGTTGCGGTCGGTCAGCTCCTTCAAGCGCTGGTCCACGTCCTCGGCGGATACCACCACCTCGTCCTTGGGTGCGGTCAGGCCCTTGTACTGGCCCAGAGTGACCTCGGGATACACCGGCACATTGGCCTTAAAGGTAAAGCCCTCTTTGGTGCACTCGCCAATCATCTCCACGTCGGGATAGCCCACGGCGCGGAGTTCCTTTTCTGCCACGGCGGCCTCATAGGCGTCGGGGAACGCAATATTGATGGCCTCCTCGAAAAACACTTCTGCGCCGTACATACCCTCCATAATTTTGCGGGGGGCCTTTCCGGGGCGGAAGCCCTGGACATTGATCTGCTTGCGCATCTTCTGATATGCCTTCTCGATGGCTGCCTCAAATTCTACCGCACTCACCTCGATGGTCAGCGCGACCTGGCTCTTTTCGATTTTTTCACAGTTTTTCACAGTCATTTTGTTTATTCCTCCGTTCATCACCGGCATTAGACCGGTGCAAAGTGATATTTTACCATACAAAACTTTAAAATGCTATACTTTTTTCGATTATTCGCAAATTTTTTTTGGGATAAATCCCAGCGCGTCGGCAGAGATGAGGGAATAATCAATGCTTCCCCGCCTGCCCTCCACCGCCCGGCGGATGGTGGGGCCGTGGAGATGGCCATAACAGCAGCGCCGCACGTCATATCGGCGCAGCACCTCCAAAATTTCGGGGCATTCATAGCCTTGATACAGCGGCGGATAGTGGAGAAAGCACAAAATAGGCCGCTCCCCCGCCGCCTTCAGGGAGGTTTCCAGCCGCATGACCTCTCGGTTCAGCACCTTGGCGTCGTGGGCCTTCTGGTCCTCCTCAAAAAACCACCCCCGGGTGCCGCAGAGGGCGTATTCCCCGTATTCGTGGCAGTTATTGTGGAGAATGTCAAAGCTTTTCAGGCCCGTCTCGTCAAAAAAACGGTGCAGCTTGGCGCTGGTATTCCACCAATAGTCGTGGTTGCCCTTCACCAGCAGCTTTCGCCCGGGAAAGCGGTCCAAAAACTTGAAATCCGCCTCCGCCTCCGCAAAGTCGATGCCCCAGGAGGTATCCCCCGCCAACACCAACGTGTCCTCGTCGGTCAGGACGCTGAGGGAGGCCTCAATCCGGTTTACATAATCTTTCCATCCCTCCCCGAATACCTCCATGGATTTATTCGCCGTCAGGGAGAGATGCAGGTCCCCGATTGCATAGAGCGCCATTGGCACTCCCCCTTTCTCCCGCTTGTCGCGGGGGCCGCCGGTCTGTGCGGACAGGTTTGCTTCCCGCGGCCTCGCTTAGCGCAGGAAGTCCAGCACCACGCCGTCCATCTCCGCCTTTTCACAGCACAAATCAAACCGCCTTGCCTTGCCGGCCAGCTCCGCCAGTCTGCGGGGCACCGTTACGCCGGAAACCTCATGGAGCTGGCTGAGCAATTCCACGCCGTCGCCCCGGGGTTTTTGGCCCACAGCCTCCAAAACATGGTCGCAGAATTTATAGGGCGACGCAGTGGACACAAACACCGTGGGGGTGGGATCTCCCGTCTCTTTTCGGTACTGCTCCATCACGCAAGCCGCCACCGCCGTGTGGGTGTCAATGAGATAGCCTTTACTGTTATAGTACTCGGAAATCGTGGCGGCACAGCCGGCCTCATCACAGCATCCACCCCAGAACTGCGCTTGCAGCGCGGCAAAAATCTCGCTGGACACCGTGTATTTTCCATCCCGGGCCAGTGCGTCCATATAGCCCCGGATTTCGCCGTCGTTCTCCCCTGCCAGGTCGAACAGCAGCCGCTCCAAATTGGAGGAAATCAAAATATCCATGGAGGGACTCATGGTGTTGTGGAAGGGCCGCTGGCGGTCGTATACGCCACTGCGCAAAAAGTCCGTCAGCACGTCGTTGCAGTTGGACGCGCAGATGAGCTTGCCCACCGGCAGGCCCATGCGCTTGGCGTAGTAAGCCGCCAAAATGTCGCCAAAATTCCCCGTCGGCACGCAGAAGTTGACGCTCTGGCCCATGGTCAGCTTGCCGTCTCGCACCAAATCGCAGTAAGCGGAAATATAATACACCACCTGGGGCAGAATACGGCCCCAGTTAATAGAGTTTGCGGAGGAGAGAAAATAACCCCGCTGTTCCAGCGTTTCCCGCAGCTTCTCGTCGGAAAAAATCCGCTTCACGCCGCTTTGGGCATCGTCAAAGTTGCCCACCACAGTGCAAACGCCCACGTTGTCCCCCTCTTGGGTCAGCATCTGGGCCTCCTGCACGGCGGACACGCCGTTTTTCGGATAAAACACCAAAATTTTCGTCTGGGGCACATCGGCAAAGCCCTCCATGGCGGCCTTTCCGGTGTCCCCGGAGGTGGCCACCAAAATGCACACCGTCTTGTCCTCCCCGGTTTTGCGCAGGGCGGCGGACAGCAGCTGGGGCAGCATTTGCAGTGCCATGTCCTTAAACGCAGAGGTGGGTCCGTGCCACAGCTCCAAGCAGTGGGTGCTTGCGTCCACGGTGCGGACCGGCGCCACGGCGGCACAGTCGTATTTCTCCGGCCCGTAGGCATTTTCGGTGAAGCTCGCCAGCTCCTCCGCCGTGTAATCGGTCAGATACAGGCCCATGATTTTCGCCGCCCGCTCCTGATACCGGGCGTGGACCAGACCTTGCAAAAGTGCCTCGTCCATGTGGGGAATTTCGCAGGGGGTCAGCAGGCCGCCATCCCGGCTCAGGCCCATCTTCACCGCCTCCGCCGCGTCAAAGCGCAGCGTTTTGTCCCGTGTGCTGGTGTACTTCATGCTTGGTTCCTCCCCTTTAGGAAAAATTTTTAATGGATATTATGTAAACGCATTTTCCAGGTATTCCAGATTCAGAACCTGGCCGTTCTCCCCGGTATAGACCTCCGCCACGTCAAATCGGGCGGGGGCATCCAGCTCGTGGGTACTCAAATAGCACGCCGCCGCGATGCGCAGACGCTCCTGCTTGCGCCGGTCCACAAATTCTCGCGGCAGGCCCACGGAGCGCAGGCCCCTGGCCTTCACCTCCACAAAGCAAATCATCCCTTTTTTGTCCCGGGCCACCAAATCCAGCTCCCCGAAGCGGCAGCGCCACTGGCTGGCCAACAGGGTATACCCCCTCTTGCGCAGGTATTGGGCCACATATGCCTCGCCCCGGTCGCCGGTGGCCTTTGTGGTGCTCATCGCGCCGCCCATTTCTTCAAAAAGCTCACCCGATGGGCACTGCACGGTCCATAGGCGTCCAGCATCTCATAGTGCAGCTTGGTGCCGTAGCCCTTGTGCCGCGCAAATTGGTATTGGGGAAATTCCCGGTCTAATTCCTCGCAGACATAGCGATCCCGGCTGACCTTGGCCAAAATCGACGCCGCCGCGATACTGGCGCTCTTGCCGTCGCCCCCCACCACCAATTCGTGAGGGGTGGTGATGGCGCACGTGCTTCCATGGTCCCGGTTTCCGTCAATCAAAGCCAAATCCGGCGGAACGGACAGCGCGTCGATGGCCAACTGCATGGCCTTCATCCGGGCGTTTAAAATGTCGATGCGGTCAATTTCCTCCGCCTCCACCCGGGCGATGCCGTATGCCACCGCCGCCTCGCAAATGAGGGGAAACAGGGCCTCCCGTTTTTGCTCCGTCAGCTTTTTGGAGTCGTTCAGTCCGTCTATCACCAAGCCCCGGGGCAAAATCACTGCGGCGGCATACACCGGCCCCGCCAACGGTCCGGCCCCCGCCTCGTCCACGCCGCAGACAACTGCGGCAGTCCCCCGCGCTTGGTCAAAGGTCCAAAGGTCCATGGCGCATTTCTCCTCAAAAATCCATCAGAATTTTTCGACAGCTCCGGCAGGCCCAGGCGGGAATCTCCGTCTCGCTAAACCTCCCAAAAGACGGTCCATCCAGGACAATTCCGCCCCTTTTTTCAATGCTCTTGCGCGTATTCAGCAGGCCTAACATCTCGACCAGCGGCAGAAAAAACAAGCCCACGCTGCTCTGCGTCACAACAGCGCCCTGCGCCATCTCTTGCCCGCAAATAGGACAGTTCACAAAATCTCCCGCTTTCTCCGGTAATTTTTATCCCTGCATATCTTCCGGCATCTCCAGTGTAAAGCGTCCAAGCTTGCCACCGCGAAACTCATCCATCAGGATTTTTGCCATCCGCTCCGTGTCCACCTCGCCGCCGGAAATCAAAAATCCCCGCTTGCGCCCCGCCTGTTCCAGCAAAGCATAGCCCGGTACGCCCGGCTCCGGCGCGAATTTGTATCGCTCCGTCAGCGCGGCGGGATACCGTGCCGCCAAGTACGCCATCAGGTGCCCTGCCAACTCCTCAATGTCCAAAATATCGTCCTTTACCGCGCCGGTAAACGCCAAATTCAGGCCCACGCTCTGGTCCTCAAATTTCGGCCAGAGAATGCCCGGTGTGTCCAGCAGCTCCAATTGGTCGTCAATGGGAACCCACTGCTTGGACCGGGTCACGCCGGGGCGATCCTCGGCCTTGGCGGTTTTGCGGCCCGCCACCTTATTGATAAAGGTGGATTTTCCCACATTGGGAATACCCAAAATCATCACCCGCATCACCCGGTTCTGCCCTTTTTCGGCGTAGGCCCGCAGCTTTTCCGCCAGCAAACTGCGAATGGCCCCGGCAAATTTCGCCGTGCCGCTGCCGCTTTTCGCGTCGGATTCCAGCACCGCGTAGCCCTTGCTCCGAAAATACACGGCCCACTGCTTGGTGGCCTCCGGGTCCGCCTGATCCACCCGATTCAGCACCACCAGCCGGGGCTTCCCCGCTGTCAGCTCGTCCACGTCGGGATTCCGACTGGAAATGGGAATGCGGGCATCCAGAATTTCACACACCGCATCCACATTTTTAATCTGGTCAATAATCATCCGTCGGGTTTTGGTCATATGACCGGGATACCATTGAATATTCATACGTTTCCTCTCAGTGAATCAGTCCGAGGCGGGAGAACTCCCGTGCCCCGGTGATTTCATCCCTTCCGGGGAAGGCCAAAAAGACCGCCCGGCCGATCACATAGCGGGTATCCACCGTTCCCAGCAGGGAATGGCGGCTGTCGCTGCTGTGGTTGCGGTTGTCGCCCATGACGTAAATGGAGCCCTCCGGCACTGTCAGGGGAAATTCCGTCCCCTCCGCTGTAAAGGTCAGCTCGTTGATGTAGTCCTCCTCCAGCAATACGCCGTCCACCCAGACGCTGCCGGTGGAAAAGTCGATATCCACCGTCTGGCCCGCCGTGGCGATGACCCGCTTGACAATGGGCTCCTGCCCGAAGGTCTCCTTGCGCAGAATCACAATATCCTTGTACTTGTAATCGTCGTACAAAAGGGAGTTGAGCACCAGCAGCCGATCCCCATCCTGTAAACTGGGAACCATGGATGTGCCCTCCACGCCGATGAGCCGAATCACGAAGGTGAACAAAAGCACCACCGCCAACACGGAGCACACCAGTGCCTGGGTCCACTCGAATAAATCTCGGCCGCTTTCCGCCTTGGGCTGTATGGTTTCTTTGTCCTGATTGCTTTCATTCATATTGTATCTCTCCCCAGGCCGTAGCTGCCGATTTTGGCTGGGCGGCGGCTCTCGTACCCCAAAGTAGTCCAGAATAACTTGAATATCCAGTATACCAAAAAAGTTAGGAAACGACAAGGCTTGGGCGGAAAATTTTGCGTCCAAAAATCCGTCCGGTGGAAAAAAGAAAAAAGAGAGGCAATTGCCTCTCTTTTTGTCTTTCAGATCAAAGTTTTTCCTTAATCTTGGCGCCCTTGCCCACGCGGTCGCGCAGGAAGTACAGCTTGGCACGACGCACTGCGCCGTGACGAACCACTTCAATGGCGTCAATGGACGGAGAATGCACAGGGAAAACCTTCTCCACACCGATGCCGTAAGAAATACGACGAACGGTGAAAGATTCCTCAATGCCGCCGTGCTTCTTGGCGATGACAGTGCCCTCGAAAATCTGGATACGCTCGCGAGAGCCTTCCTTGACCTTCACGTGCACGCGCACAACGTCGCCGACGTCGACGGGGCGTTTTTCAGCCTGCAATTGCTCTTTGTTCAGTTCTTTGATGAGATCCATGGATATTCCTCCTAATTATATAGGTGTTCATGCCGCTTTTCTGTGGCACATCCGGCGCGAATTCGCGCGTGCACGGCAGAGGACCGCCCTTTTTCTAGCCTTGATAGAATACCACAGCCCATCATGAATTGCAAGCACATTCTTGCAAAAAACCCCGCATTTTTGGAAATACCCCCCGATTTATTGAAATGATTTGCCAAAAGAGCTGTGAATCGCAAAATTGGGGAGATGCAGCCCCCATTCCCCCGCCGCAATGGCCAAAAGGCCGCAAAGGGCGGGCAGCAGCCAAAGGCTTCCCCCGCTGCCGCGCATCACCGCCGCCAGACACAGGGCCAAGGCCACCGCCCCGCCGCCGCTGACGATACCCGCCGCCCGCTCTCCGGCGGCAGGCCCCAGCAGCCACGCCAACATCAACCCCAGCGCCCGTCCGCCGTCCAGGGGCCGCACCGGCAGCAAATTAAACGCCCCCAGTGCCAAATGCACCCCTGTCGGAAGCGCATAGTCCATCTTTCCCGTGGCCGCCAATACCAAGGCACAGAAAAAATTAGCGGCAGGTCCCGCCAACACCGCCGCTAATTCTCTGCCGTAGCTTAAATTTTCGCTGTCCGTCTCCATCACCGCGCCGAAGACACTCAGGCGCAGGGCCGTCACCTTTGCCCCCCAGGCACGTAATATAAGGTAGTGGCCCAGCTCGTGGAGGGCCGCCGCCGCCAAAATCGTCCCCAACAGCTCCCACCCGTTGACCACGCCAAACCAAGCCGTCAACAGCCAGAAGCCGCCGGAGATGTTCAGGCAGCGCTCAGGTCGATGAGACATAGTAAATTGGGTTGAGATAGGTGTTGTCCCGGTGCAGTTCAAAGTGCAGATGGGGACCTGTGGCCATGCCCGTCTCGCCCACCTCCGCAATCTTTTCCCCTTGGTCCACCTGCGTGCCGGAGGAGGCCATCACCCGGCTGCAATGGGCATACAGCGTGGCATAGCCCCCCGCGTGCTCCACAATGAGATACTTTCCGTAGCTGCTGCTCTCCCCCACCGCCGTCACCCTGCCGTCGGCAAAGCAGGCAATATCCGTCCCCGGGTCAGCGGCTAAATCCACACCGTAGTGGAACCGCTCCTCCCCCTCCACGGGGTGCTCCCGGTAGCCAAAGCCCGAGGACAGCACGCCAAATACCGGCGTGCAATAGTCAAATCCCAAGAGAGACTGCTCCATGCTCACATTTTCCGGCAGATTTTGGTCGGAGTAGAGCACATAGGCCAGCGTCGCCACCTCCGTTTGCGCGGTGCTGTCTTTTTCCGCTGTGGCAGGCGTTTGCGCACTGCGGGATTCTTGCCGATACTCCCGCAGGGAGTCCATGGCCGATGGCGTTTGGATTTCAATGCCGCCGGGAATGTCAGCCGCCGTCTCCAGCGCCTCTCCCGCCCGCTCCGGGTGAAACACCGCCTGATATACCTCGTCCAGTGTGCCGCCCACGCTCTCCTGGCCGGAGATGGCTTTTCCCACGGCGGAAAATACCGCTTTCACGTCTATATTTTGCCGCAGTGCGGCGGAGAGTTGTTCGTTTACCTGCGCCATAGGGCCGGGCAGCAACAGCTTGACCGTTACCAACAGCACAAAAATACTCCCGCAGGCCACAAGCTGCAACAGCCGCCGTTTTTCTTTTGGACTGATGGGTTGTTTTTTCCCTCTGCTCACACGCCCCGTATTCACCGTTTTTCGTGTTGCCGCAATGGAGCCAATGCGCCGCCCAGCCTGCCTTGAGGTCATGCTAGCCCCTCCCTTCCGTGTTCCATTGCAGTTTATGAGGAGTTTTCTGGTAATATGACCTTGACATCGGCGAATAAATTCCGTATAATAGCCCATGTTGCATCGGGGTGTGGCGAAGTTTGGTATCGCGCTTGGTTCGGGACCAAGAGGCCTGGGGTTCGAATCCCCACACTCCGACCATTCGGAAACCGTCGTTCTTTTGAACGGCGGTTTTATTTTTCCTGTGTTCATAAGGAGTTTTAGCCGTATAATCCAAAAAAGTCCTGTAATTACACTCGGAAGCAAAAGCGAGTGACAAGTTTTTTGAACAATGGTATAATTAAGAACTAAGGGAGGGATATGCTTGAGCAACATTGTCAAAGAGATAATTTTTGTCTCCGGAATTGATGCCACATTGGTTGGAATGAATATCAATGGATATGAATTAAAATGTTCAAAGTTAGTACCGTCACCTGAAGATAGCGATGAAATATCTACGACTAAAAGAGTTTTTGACTTAGGAAAAATGTTTTTAGGTATGGAACGCACTATCGGCCAAGGTCTTTCCTATTCTTCAACCGATACGAACGGAATTGAGTTTTTTCTATATTTTGAAAAAGAAATAGATAATGATTGCAGCAGCTCCTATTTTGAGACTCAGCATTTAATAAATTGCCTACGCCTGTTTCAAAATAGCAGGATTGGATTTTTTTGTCCTTTGTCAGTCAATTCAGTAGGCGGATGTGTAACAATGCCAGATGTATATCATACTTTTCATAGCATATGGTCACTTGAGGCGCCTGATTTTAGCGGACAAGAACATTGCTCTGAAATAAATGGGTTTTACTCTGAAACGTATACGCCGCACTATAATAATACGATAACAAAAATGCTTTATCTTTTTCATGATTCGTTTTGCATGCACTCGGAGGAGCTAAAACTGATTCAACGAGTTACAATTTTGGAAATGTTGATTGATGGGAACGCCGAATTAACCAACAGGCTTTCTCGCACAGTAGCAGTATTCCTTGGAAGAGATCTACAGGAAAGTAGAGAAATTAATACTCGTATGAAACAAATATATTTAGCCAGATCAAAGTATTTACACGACGGCAATACAGACAAAATTAATAGCAAACTAATGAATGATGCTTTAGACTTATCCAGAAGGGTAATTGCAAACCTACTGTATGTGCAATGTGACTTAAAGGACCTTAGAAATCAACTTGATGAAGCTGGCTTTGGTACAAACCCATTTGGGATTAAAATTTAATCCTGTCCCCTTAGTCACTGCAAAAAATTCTATGCAATATTTAATTAGGATAACACCTCTTGCTGATTGCCTGTAACCATTGATATGACTTACTTTTTCCAAGTCCTATAATTACACTCCGACCATCGAAGAGACCGCCGACTTTTGCCGGCGGTCTCTTGCTATGCTTGGCTTCATGCGGGTTTACGGCTAAAACATTTATCGCAAATCCTATAATTACACTCGAATGTAAAATTGAGTGACAGGGTTTGTTTGTGATGATATAATAGGATATAAAGGCAAATTCCCGCGAATTTTCTGTTAGAAATGAGTGCGTTGTTATGGATGTATTTGATTGGTTAAGAAAAAACAAAATTAAAAGCGGTATAATTGCAATTATCTTATTCGTTGTGATTCCATTTGGAATTGACAATCTATTTAACATTCCAGCAAGTTGCCCCTATTTCAATGTGCAATACAAATCGTCAGATATTCTCTCTTTTTATGGGATTGTTTTAGGGAGTGCAACAACTATTCTGGCATTGATTGAAACAATACAACACACCGAAAAACTACATGCCTTAGATTATGATAGGCAATTAACACCTTTGCTGGACAGTAATATATATAACCATAGTGCTTCTTCAATTGCACCGTATCGTGTTCTATACGTCAATGTTAGGCCTATTGCATATTTTGAGAATATTTCCGTTTCTTCATCAATTGATCCTCGCGATTTGGATGACATGTTTTTTGGGACACAAATTGACTATTTGATTCAAAATATTAGTGACACAAGTGCTGTTGACATAAAAGTATACTTAAATGGACAACTTCTGCATGGTCCATTTTCTCTCATTGCCGGAAGTGAAGCAAGCATCGGCATTTATTTTTTCGACGAAAGTGGTCACATGATTGATGAGTATCCAAGACATCAATCCTTCCACATTTCTATAACATATACAAATGGAATTCGTAACAAAAAGCTGCAACAAGACGAAGATATATCTATCGAACGTATTTTTATGAGTCTACGAGAAGAACCACCCTTTATGCCAGACTATGATGCAAGAGCTGGATTGTCAATTCAAAGTATAATACAATAACTTTCCGAATGAGAGAAAAAAGGATTGCAATTTATGCGTTTAGGATAAAAATCTCTTGCTGACTGTCCGTAGACCATTGATTTAACTTGCTTTTTCTAAGTCCTATA